>JAHEXZ010000052.1:0-5378 GCA_023251835.1 Bacteroidota bacterium
ATCTTTGACAGGATGTTTTGCCAGCATAATTTTCTGAATTACTTCTTCTTCAGGTATATTGTGTGATTTTGCTTGTTCTGTAATTTGTTTTTCTACCAATGGGGTTTTTACATAGCCGGGACAAATAGAATTTGCTGTAATACCAAGCGGTGCGCCTTCCAAAGCCAAAACCTTTGTTAAACCCACTAATCCATGTTTAGATGCAACATAAGCAGCTTTGTATTCAGAAGCTACCAAGCCATGTGCAGAAGCAATATTTATGATGCGTCCTGCTTTTTTTTCTTTCATTCCTTTCCAGACAGCCTTGGTGGTATGGAAGGCAGCAGTCAGATTAATATCAATAATGTTGTTCCATTTTTCTGTTGGGAATTCCTCAATGCAGGATACATGCTGAATACCGGCATTATTAATCAGTACATCTATGTTACCAAGCTTTGCTGTGGCCTCTTTAACCATATTATTGATTTCAGAAGGGTTGAGCAGATTAGCAGCAGAGTAAAATGTATTTATATTGTATTCTTTGCCAATGGCATTGGCTATTTCCTGCCCATCTTTCTCAAGTCCATTAAATACAATAGCATAACCTGCCTGAGCAAAGGTTTTAGCAATTCCTAAACCAAGACCGCTGGTACTTCCTGTGATGAGTATTGTTTTCATTAGGATGCGTTCTTGATTTTTATTGGATAAACTGTTTTATTGTTTTTATTGTTTGCGGAATTGCTTCCAGGTTGAGTGTATGACCTACTCCCTGAATTACTTCAAATGCGCTTCCCGGAATTGCTTCATGTACAGCCTTTGCAAGGTGTATAGGCAACAATGCATCGTGCTCACCATGTACTATTAAGGTTGGTTTTCTTATAGCTTTTAATTTTTCCCTGTAATCACCACGGTTGGCTGTTGCCTGCATCAGTTTTTGCAAAGCAGTTGCGTCTGTATTTATATTTTTGCGAGCAGCTTTTAAGATATCAATTGGTATCAAAGGCCGTTCAAAATAAGTTTCACTTAATACCGAGGGCAGCATTACATCCAGCATTAGCGGATAGCCACCTGTTTCAAGTGCACGCTGCCAGGCTAATGCAATGGCTTCAAATATGGGAGTTTTATGTGCAAAAGTAGAAAGTAATACTAATTTGTCGACCCTGTTTGGATAATTTAATGCAAAATGCTGTGCAACTAAGCTGCCATAAGATATACCAATTACACTAATTTTGTCAATATGCAGGAAATGAATCAACGCTGATATATCAGCAGCATGTTGGTCAAAGCCGCGTGAATCACCTTTGGCATCTGATTGTCCCTGGAAAATAAAGTCACATAAAATAACCTGGTAATCATTTACAAAAGCGGGTAGCATGAGCTGCCAGGCTACTGTGGACTGTGATAAGCCGTTCAGAAAAATAAGATGTCTTCCAGAAGCAGCATTCCCATGGACTTCGTAATAGAGTTTCAGATTATCGGAAGTGGTATGATACATTTGGTTAGGAATTAATACATATGAAGCCCACCATTAATAGCAATATTGGATCCGGTAATGTAGCGCGCATCATCGGAAGCCAGGTAAGCAACAGCACCTGCAATTTCTTCGGGACTACCTAAACGGCCTTGAGGAACCTGTGCAACAATCTTTTCACGTATTTCTTCTTTGATGGCCATGACCATGGCAGTACCAATATATCCCGGAGAAACAGTATTTACTGTAATTCCTTTTTTAGCTACTTCCAAAGCCAATGATTTTGAAAAACCATACATACCTGCTTTGGTTGCAGCATAATTGCATTGTCCGAATTGCCCTTTTTGTCCGTTTACGGAAGATATGCTGATTATACGTCCCCATCCTTTTGCAATCATACCTTCAATAACAAGTCTGGAACAAACAAAAACACTATTCAGGTTGGTGTTGATTACTTCGTACCATTGCTCCGGTGTCATTTTATGCAGTGCTGCATCTCTGGTTATGCCGGCATTATTTACTAAAACATCTACATGTCCAACTTCTTCGGTAATCTGCTTCATCATTTTTTCGGCAGATTTGAAATTGGCAATATCTCCCTGAACAATTTTAAGGTCAAAGCCCATTTTCAACTGGTCTTCGCGCCATTTTTTAGCTTCTTCACGCCATTTCATGGCCTTGGTAAAATCTTTATAATTGGCAACAACGGTGTACCCGTCTTTGTATAATCTTTCGCAGATAGCAGTGCCCATTCCGCCTGTACCACCAGTAACCAAAGCAACTTTATTATTTTTTTCTCTCATATAAAATAAGTTAAAATGAATCAAATTAAAATGCTGGAATCGATGCCGAATATACGAATAAGGAATAAGGTTACAAACAGAAATGGTTACTGATTTACAAAATTATCTTTTATCATAATTCTGTAAACCGGTAACCATTATACTGAGCGAATGAGTTTGCGAAAAACGGCAAACTCATTCAGCCGAAGTATAGCCTAAAGGCACCTTAGAAAAATCAGTGGTTATGTTTTAGCGCATGAACCGCTTTTTCTTTAACATATCTGCCAGGAGCAGGTTCTATTGTTTTGTATTTTGTAGTACCAGGATTTTTAGGAACAACTACTTGTTTGCCTGAATGTTTTGCCAATCGCTCAGTCCATGGGGTCCACCAGCTGCCTTCAAAGAATTTGGCTGTTTCTTTCCAGGTTTCAAATCCTTCATGAAGTGTACCATTCAGATAATAGCCATATTTCTTTTTAGAAGGAGGGTTTACCACTCCCATAACGTGACCTGAGCCGCCATGAATATATTCAACAGGGCCGCTAACCAGTTCAGTAGTAATGAAAGCTGTATGAGCGGGTGCAATGTGGTCTTCCTGTAACCCGATTACGTATACAGGAACCTCTATTTTTCCAATATCAATTGGCGTATTGCATATTCTTAATGCATTCTTACGGCTTAATTTGTTTTCAAATACCATTTTTCTCAGGTAGTATAAATACATTTTTGCAGGAAGGTTAGTATTATCATTTGTCCAGTACATTACATCAAAGGGAGCCGGTGTTTTTCCTTTCAGGTAGTTGTTTACAACAAACCCCCAAACAAGGTCGTTTGCACGTATGAGGTTGAATGCTATTTCCATATCATGGCCATGCATTACACCTTGCTCCTGTAATTCTCCGCGTTCTAACTTTTTTAATAACGCATGATCGACTACGTCACCCATAGGCCCTATATCAGAGAAGTCAACCATAGTAGCCAGGAAAGTGGCTGAGTTGACAGGGTTCTTTTCTTTATCGCGTGCAGCAAGAATAGCTAGTGTTGTACTTAGCAATGTTCCGCCTAAGCAATAACCTATTACATTTATTTTTTTAGACTTGGAAATGGATTGTGCTACTTCAAACGCTTTTAATGCTCCAAGCTCCACATACTCATCAAAACCAATATTTCTCATTTCAGGAGTTGGGTTTTTCCAGGAGATCATGTAAGTAGTGAATCCCTGGTCAACTACAAATTTTGCGAAAGAGTTTTCCGGACGCAGGTCAAGGATATAATATTTATTGATCCATGGTGGAATAATTACCAATGGTGTTTCATATACATTTTTGGTGGTGGGTGTGTATTGAATAAGCTGCATCAGCTCATTTTCATAAACTACAGAACCGGCTGTTACTGCTATGTTGCGGCCGGGCTCAAAAGCTGACATATCAGTTTGTGAAATGCCTCCTCTTTCAATATCAGTTAACAGATTTTTTAAACCGTCTATTAAGCTCTGGCCTTTGGTTTCCTGTGCCAGTTTAATGGCTTCCGGGTTAGTAGCAACAAAGTTGGAAGGGGAAAAAGCATCAATATATTGCTGGGAATAGAAATGAAGTTTTTTCTTCGTTTTTTCATCTATTTCGGAACTTTCGATAATCTCTTTAATAAGTTTAGAAACCAACAGATAGCTTTGTTTTACAAAATCAAAGTAATAAGGTGATTGATCCCATTCAGGTGCTTTAAAACGTTTATCACCTTCGGCAGGTGTAATAACAGGTTTGTAGTCTTCAGGTTTTACAATACGTTCTGTTATACGTTTCCATAATTCCTGCTGAGTGTTAAAGAAATTCAGATATAGCTCCTGTACTTTAGCCATTTCTTTGGGATTGACAATCAGCTTACTGCCGAACTCTGTATATGTATGGGCAATATCCCTGTTATCATGATGGTAACCTGTTTTGTTTTCAAAATAATTTTGAATGATTTTCTGGCTGGCCCTTGTGATGCTTTCTGCTAATTCTTCCATGCTTCTTTTTTCTTTATTTATCATATTATTAGATTTGATTTATTTGTTTCGACCCCTCGGGACTTACCATTTTAATATCATAGCACCCCATGCCATTCCGGATCCTACAGCGGCAAACAGTAAATAATCATCCTTATTTAACTTTCCTGCTTTGTTGGTTTCATCCAGGAGAATGGGGATAGTTGCTGCTGAAGTATTGCCGTATTTATCCATATTGGTTAATACTTTTTGAAAATCAAAATTTAAAAGTTCCGCAGTTTTTTTTAGAATTTTAATACTTGGTTGATGAGGGATCATATATTTGATATCATCCTGCTTTAATCCGGAATCCTTCAGCACTTCTTTAATAACTTTGGGTAATACGCGTGTAGCTGAATTATATATTCCTTTTCCATCCATTTGCCAAAATTGCAAACGGTCTTTAGCTGTAGTTTCATTGATAGGATTTAGTGAACCTCCTGCAGGGATATGCCATATCATTTTGCCGCGCCCGTCTGCACCTACTTTTGAAATAACAAAACCATTATCGTCATCATCACGGGTTAAAACAACCGCTCCGGCTCCATCGCCAAAAAATACGGCATCTCTGCGTGTCCAATCAGTAATGGTTGAAAAGGCATCAGCACCAACTACAAGTATATGTTTATAGTTTCCACTGTGTAGGCAATCGGTTGCCAGGCTGATTGCATATAAAAAACCGGTACATACTGCTGATACATCAAAGGCCCCGGCATTGAAGGCTCCTATTTTTTCCTGTATAAAACATGCTGCAGAGGGAGCTGGCATATCAGGTGTGGTAGTGGCAACTATTATTAAATCAATATCCTGGGGTTTAATTTTAGCATCGGCAATAGCTTCCAGAGCGGCAACAGCTCCCAAATCGGAGGTTGTTTCTCCTTTTGAAACAATGCGTCTTTTTTTAATACCAAGGTGTTCATATATCCAATGAGCTTTGGTATCAACAATGGTTTCGAGATATTCATTGGTGTATACGCGAAAAGGCGTATGAGAGCCGGTACCCAGAATTTTTACATTTCTGATAATTCTTTTTTTTGCAGCGGTGCTCATATTTGTATGTTTTTTCAAGTGATGCAAATTTTTTGACAGATGATTCAGAAATCTGTTTACAACACTTCGGTAA
>JAHEXZ010000052.1:5478-38474 GCA_023251835.1 Bacteroidota bacterium
TGAAACACAGTCAATTTATTTTTTCTTTTTACCTTTTTGGATTCCGGTAAAGGCGTACTCTTTTTTTACTTTTCCTTTTTTTGTTGTCCAAACAGCAGTTCCTTCAATATCAATACCTTTTACAGTTCCTGTCCATTTTAAAACTTCATCATTTGAATTTTTAGCTTCAGCTTCAAAGCTAATGGCAGGCCCATCTGCGGCTGATGAATCAACGGTAACGGTATAGGGTGCCGGTTCAAATTCAAAATCGGTTTTCATTATTTTAGAGGCAAGTTTATCCGTTTTGAAGCTGATTTCATCAGCTTCCGGTTCAGCAGCTTTCTTTCCACCTTGTGCAGTTAATTCAATAGTGTATATTTTATTACCAAGAATTTTATCAGGTGCTTTTTTCTGAGCATAGGCATTGGTAGTTAATGATAAAATAAATAGGATTATAGAGGGCGGTAACAAAATCTTTTTCATGGGATTATAGGTTTAAATTACGATACACAATTATGAAAAAAAGAGATGAAATATTGAAAGATTTTCAGGATTTCAATATTCATCTCTTTGAGTTAAAACATAACAAATTTTTAAACAGTTTGTTTTTTATCTTCCTGTTTCCACCATTCAGAAGCCCATGCTGTAAATTTATTGAGGCCTTTGTATTGTAAGTTGAAAAGTGTTTCTATCTGGTTATTGATGCTTTCGCCAAATCTTTGGTTGAAGTTTACAGCCAGATTAGTGTGTTTATTGTAGAAATCTAAAATTTCCTGTGTATTGTTATGAGTAAGTTTGTAAGAAGCCTCAAAATTTTCGTGGATTAATTTTAAAATTTTTTCGTAGTTTTCACTGTATGTTGATTCTTTAATTGCATCAACAAGTTTAGTGTTAAAATCAACGTTTAACTCCATTTGTCTTGTATACGAGTTGATAATGCTGTCTAATGCATCTTCAGCAAGTTCAACAGATTTACCAAATGTAGATTTTACGGTGTCAGTTACAGAGTCTTCGATTTCCTGTTGATTTAATTTTTCTTTGATTGAATCAACAATTTTTTTGTTTTGGTCTAATGCGTTACCAATGTGTTTGGTATTAGCATTAATGATCTCTCTGATGGTTTCTTTTGATTTTTCAGCAGTATTTTTGATATTGTGCTTAATCTTTTCTGCTTTTTCGTTTAATGTAGTGCTCATTTTTTTTAGAATTTTGATGGTTATTATTTAGATTTCAGGGATTTAGTTTAAAAGTTAGTTGTTTACTTCCGTTGTTTGTTTTTTTTTAGTGGTAGTATAATCAGCCGGGTTTTTTACATCAGCATATTTTGTAGCATAAGCGTTTGTAAATTCAGACCAAAGTTTAAGGTTTTCATTTACACCGGTATCGATTTGTTTATTCAGCTTATTAAACAATTCTTTGTTGGCTTCAACTGAAGGAGTTGTTAGCTTGTTATAAGTATCAACAATTTCTTTCATCTTTCCTTTAGAAGTTTCAACAGTGGTTTCAAACTCTTTTTTGAATTTTTCTGCCCATGGTGTCCATGTTGTAGTATTCGCAAATTGTTTGCTAATTGTATCAAATGATTTTTTATTGAAAGCTGTAATTTCCTCTATCTGTTTTTTATAAGCATCAACTGCTTTAGCGATAGTTTCTTTTGAATAATTTTCTGAGCTGGTTTGTTTGCCAAATTCCCAAGCGGTTTTCATTGTAGTTTTTGAAATATTGGAAATGATTTCCATATTTTTTTGTAAGATATCTACCATTGTTTCAGAAATGCAGAATGCATTGCTCAAATTATTTGTATTCATGTTTTCGAGCGTTGCATGTATTGTTTTATTATAAATTTCACTTGCAGATTTCATTTGTTTTGTTTGTGTTTCAAGAATGGTAGCTGTAGTATCTTGTAACCATTTCATTGTTTCATTTACATTTTTAGTAAATGTTTCTGCTGCAGTTGTGAATTTTTCAGTTGTCATGTTGTTTTTTGTTTTTTTGTTGGTTAAATTTTATAAGACAATGGTATAAATTAAATGATATTCTGTTGTTACCTTAGCTTTATTATTGTATTAACTAATCTTAATTTTTATTAGACGAAAGTTGTTTTTTGCGGCACAAAGATATAATAAAATAATTTATCACCAACAAAATTGTTAATAACTTTTTTATAACATTAAAAATTATTTGATAAACAGGCCTCGTTTTATTTCGATATTACAAATCTTTTTTCTATTATTCTTTTTTAATTTATTAGTAATCAGATACTTGTTGTTCTTTCTGGGTTTGAAGATACAAAGTATATTTACCGTTTTTATTTAATTTTGCATTGCGGATTTCATTAATAAATTTTTCTTTCTCTAAGGAAAGATGGTGATATTATAAAAGTGGTTGTCTGATTTTTAGAGATTTTTAATATAAAGGCTTAATAATAAATTGTATGCTGAAACAAGGCGATAGCAATCCATTTAATATAGTGGTAATAGTAGCTGCATTGGGCTATTTTGTTGACATCTATGACTTGATTCTTTTTAGTATTGTAAGGGTTCCGAGTTTGCAGGCGATAGGGGTGCCTGCCGACCAGATTAAGGATTCCGGTATTTACCTTATAAATATGCAGATGGTAGGAATGCTTCTTGGAGGTATTGTATGGGGAGTAATGGGAGATAAAAAGGGGCGCTTATCTACTTTGTTTTTAACTATTCTGCTCTATTCTATTGCCAATATTGCAAATGGTTTTGTTCAAAATCTCACTCAATATGCCTGGTTGCGGTTAATTGCAGGTTTTGGACTGGCAGGAGAGCTGGGGATAGGTGTTACACTTGTTTCGGAGGTGATGAGTAAAGAAAGCAGGGCATGGGGAACAAGTATTGTTTCAGGTATAGGTATATTAGGTGCTGCACTGGCATTTTATATTGCTGAATGGGGCTGGCAGGAAGCATATTGGACAGGAGGAGTGTTGGGATTGTTATTATTGGGATTGCGTGTTTATGTTCACGAATCCGGTATGTTTGATAATGCTAAAGTGGCCGGTGTAAAGCGAGGTAATTTTTTAGGTTTATTTACAAACGGAAAACGATTTATTAAATATTTGTGTTGTATCCTGGTAGGAATACCTGTTTGGTTTGCTGTTGGAATATTGATTACTTTTTCAAAAGAGTTTGGTGAAACACTTGATATTACAGGGGCTGTGAGCCCTGGTAAATCAGTGTTGTATCATTATATAGGAGCTGCTTTTGGAAGCATCATCACGGGGTTTATCAGTCAGAAGTTGAAGTCCAGGAAAAAGGCATTAATTATTGCATTACTATTTCTGGGTGGCTTTTGTGCCTGGTATTTTTCGGCAGCAGGGGCTACTCCAACGCTTTTTTACATTATCACATTTATATTGGGGTTGGCTATGGGTTATTGGGGAGTATTTATTACAGTTGCTTCTGAACAATTCGGTACCAATATTCGTTCTACTGTTACTACTACCGTTCCCAATTTTGTTAGAGGTTCAACTGTTCCTATGATTATATGGTGGAATTATATGTCGGCAGAAATGGGTATGTTGCAATCGGCAGTAGTAGTGGCCGCAGTTGTTATTCCACTTGCTATTGTTGCAGTGTTTTTTTTACAGGAAACATACGGAAAGGATTTGGATTATATAGAAACTGATTGAAAAAATAAGTTTTTCTAATGTATGACTCATAAATAACTACCGTGAAAGAAAAACATAGACCATCCGAGCTGATGAACGCACAAAATATAATCGTACTATTCGCTGTTTTACTTGTTCAACAGGTTTTTGCCCAGCGAAATCAGACAGACAGTGTTAAAATTGATTATAAAAAAACAGGTGCTTATAGTCTGGACGGGAATGTTACGCCTGCTTTAAATATTCTGGAACACTATGATATTACTAAACTTTCTCAAGAAGATTTAAAGTTCAAAACTGAATTTGAAAATCGTTTTAGCTATAAAGAAGATAAAAGCGATTTTTTAGAAAGCAGAAAATCGCCCATCGCAGAACTGCTTAAGATTTATGTCAGCTACTGGCACCTGTCATTAATAGACAATTCAAAAATTTACGATACGCTCTTAATTCAAAATATTACAAAATTTTTGACAACCAACTATCAACCTGCCCACAAGCTAACAGCAAATAAAGATAGTATAGATTTTTACGAAAAAAAATATATTAATTCTTTGGGGCTATACACAACAGGCTTCGGGAAAACCGGAAAATACTTCGACCTCCTCGTTTGGAAAACTGAAAAAGATACTACCTACTCTTTCAACATGAACAATGAGAAAACAAGTGCCAATGTAGTTTTTATGGATAATTTTATTACAATAGGTTGGGAGGAATATGCAACACTTGGACGCGCTTATCCAGGTGGATGGGCAACTACAGAAGCTCTATATTGTGTAAGGAGTGCATATGATTTAAACAGTGAAGATTTTATGGTCAACTACCTGGCTCATGAAAGCAGGCATTTTACGGATTATAAACTGTTTCCTAAATTAATGAGTGCCGATTTAGAGTACAGAGCTGAACTTACTCAATTGTGTATGGCGCAGACAACATTATATAGAATAATTGGCGGTTTTATAAATAATGCGAATTATGAAAGTGAAAATGGACATTCCGTTGCTGATTATTGTATAATAAGGGATTTATCTAAAATTTTATTTAAAGTCGAATTTGAAAAGGATATGAATAAGTGGAAAAAAATAAGTGTTAAACAAATTAATAAAACTGCTGGTGATCTTCTTAAGGCAAATACCCAAGCATTAAAAAAACAAGGTATTGGGGTTGAGAACTATATAAAAAAATAATGTTGAAAATGTTTGAATAGAAATGCTTACATCTATATTATGTGTTCTTCTTTTGACATAACACTATCCTGTTTTTTAGGAGAAATAGTATACTATGTGTTTGCTGAAATCAAATAAAAAATAAAGAAAAAATGAAAAAAACGGTAGTAATTGGAGCTATAGATAATCCCGAAAAATATGCTTACAAGGCTACAATAGCTTTGCAAAGAAAGAATTACGAAGTAATTCCTGTTGGTATTAAAGATGGTGAAATAAACGGGATAAAGATTATTAATGTAAACAATGATAAGGGGAGTATTGCAAATGTGGATACGGCTACCTTATATGTTGGTCCAAAGAATCAGCCGTTTTGGTACGATTATATTCTTGGGTTAAAACCTAAACGTGTTGTTTTTAATCCAGGTACAGAAAACCCGGAATTTGAAAGTTTACTTCGTCAAAATAACATTGAAGTGCTTCAGGCATGTACATTGGTGATGCTGTCAGTGGGTAATTATTAAAACTATCCAATTTCATCGATACACTGCAAAATAATGTTGCAGGCCATAACAATTTCATCTTCCGTAATAATAAGAGGTGGCGCAATACGCATGGAGTTGGCATTAAATAAAAACCAATCTGTGATTACACCTTTTTCAATACATTTATCAATAATAGCTTTGTTTTGCTCATAGCTCTCAAATTCAACAGCAATAAGCAATCCCATACCATTGATTGATTTTATTTTAGGGTGCTTTAATAAGGTTCGGAATAGTTGTTCTTTTGGTGCTACCTGCTCTGCCAGTTGTTCTTCTAATAAAACATTGAGCGTAGCTTCACTTGCAGCACAACATACCGGATGGCCGCCAAAGGTAGTAATATGGCCAAGTATAGGGTTATGTGTTAATGAATGCATGATTTCTTCGGACGAAATAAAAGCTCCAATTGGCATTCCGCCTCCCATTCCCTTAGCAATACAAAGTATGTCGGGTATAAAATCAAAATGTTCAAATGCAAATAGTTTCCCTGTCCGGCCAAAACCACATTGAATCTCATCGGCAACAAGCAGTGTTTTTGTTTCATTGCAGCGTTCACGCAATTGTTTTAGAAAATTATTTTGTGGAACAACAGCACCAGCCTCGCCCTGTAGTGTTTCAACAAACACAGCCGCAGTTTTATTGGTAATATATTTTAAATCGTCAGAATTATTAAATCTGATTTGGCGGATATCCGGCAATAGAGGGCGGAATGCGGTTTTAAATTCTTCATTGCCCATGATGCTTAAACTGCCTTGTGTACTGCCATGATAAGCATTTTTAAAAGATATGATTTCTGTTCTACTTGTATAACGTTTAGCTAATTTCATCGCACCCTCAACGGCTTCGCTGCCCGAGTTGACAAAATATACTGAATTTAAATTTTCAGGAAGGTTATCTGCCAGGAGCTTTGCTAATCTTACCTGCGGGCTTTGTATGTATTCCCCGTACACCATCAGGTGCATATAACGGTCAAGCTGGCAGCGGATTGCTGCGAGTACCTTTGGGTGGCGATGACCTACATTGCTCACTGCAATACCGGAAATTAAATCCATATACTTTTTACCGGAAGTATCAAACAGGTAAATGCCTTCCGCTTTTTCAATTTCGAGGGCCAGTGGAGTTTGACTCGTTTGTGCTATGTGACTATAAAAAAGCTGGCGGTAAGTTAACATCTCAATTTGTAATTCGTTGCTACCATATTTTTACTCTTACATCCTTTTCACGATACATAACATCCCCTTTTTTGACATTGAAAGAATTATAAAATTCGTCAATATCTGAAAGAGGCCCATTGATGCGAAATTCTGCAGGTGAATGTACATCACTCATGATTTGTTTTGCCAGAGATTCATTGGTACGGTTTACCATCCAGGCATAAGCGTATGATAAAAAATAACGTTGATCAGGGGTATAGCCGTTGACACGTTCGGCAGATTGTCCCTGTTGTGTTTTTTTAAATGCTTCGTAGCCCATGATAACTCCGCCTAAATCAGCAATATTTTCTCCCTGTGTGTTTTCACCCCTTACGTGCATACTATCAAGTACCTTGTAATTATTAAATTGTTCTACAATTAATTTTGTTTTGGCAACAAATTTTTCCCGATCTTCTTTTGTCCACCAGTCAGCGAGATTTCCATTTTCATCATATAAACTGCCCTGGTCATCAAAGCCATGTGTTATTTCATGACCAAATGTGGAACCGCCAATAATCCCGTACAATACAGCATCATCCGGCATTCTGCCTTCAAAACCGGGAACTATGATGTTGCAGGCAGGTACTACAATTTCATTGTTTGTTGGATTGTAATACGCATTATAGGTTTGAGGACACATATCCCATTCATCACGATCAACAGGTTTTCCGTATTTATTAATCATATAATTATATTGCCACTTATTTACATTCAGTGTATTTGCTGCGTAATTATTACGATTGATTTCCAGGTTAGACATGTCTTTCCATTTGTTTGGATAGCCTACTTTCATATTTATTTTGCTCAATTTGCTCAATGCTTTTTGTTTTGTGGCTTCCGACATCCAATCCAACGCCTTGATATGGCCGGCATATACCTCGCGGATATCGTTACCTATTTCCTGTAGTTTCTCTTTTGTGCCTTTAGGTAGATATTCTTCTATATATACCTGACCAATCAGCTCACCAAGGGAAGCATCGGTGCTTTCAACAATTTTTTTCCAGCGTGGTTTTTGTTCTTTTACACCTTCCAGTATTGTTGAATAAAAATGGAAATGTTCGTTTTCAATTTCTTTATTCAAATAATCAGCATAGGCGTTTAATAACGACCATTTCAGGTATAGTTTCCAATCATCCATATTAACTTTTTTTAGTGTTGTTTCTAAGGCAGTGAAAAACTCTGGCTGGGCAACAACAATTGTATCTATATTTTTCAATCCTAAATTATTCATCATTTCCTGCCATTTTATAGATGGTGTAATCTTGTTTACCTCTGCAACAGACATTTTATTATAATTTTTATATGGGTCGCGCAGGTCTTCCATTCTTCTGCTAGCTTTGGCAATGGCTGTTTCTAATTTTAGAATATTGTCACTGTTTTTTTCGGCTGTTTTTTCTTCAACTCCCGTCAGACTAAACATTGATTTAATATGTTTTTTATACTCGCTGCGGATATTGCTTGTTCTGGAGTCGGTATTCATATAATAGTCCCGGTCAGGAAGTCCAAGGCGACATTGGGTTATATAAACGGCATATTGTGAGCTTTTTTTCTCATCTGTAGTTACACCAAACCCAAACATGGCAGAGATTCCGAATGATTTTAAATGAGCAACAGTGGTGAGTAATCCGGGAATATCTTTTATACTGTTTATTTTATCAAATTCGTCCGTTAATGCTGAAATACCATTTTTTTCAATGCTAATGGTATCCATACCACTATAGTAAAAATCACCTATTTTTTGTTTGTTACTCCCTTTCGCATGTGTTCCGGTAACAGATGATTCACATATTTTTCGGATGGATTCATTGATGGTATCCTGAATGGTGCGGAAAATACCATTGCTTTTTTCTGACGCAGGAATAGGATGTTGTTTGAACCAGTTGTTGTTGGCAAATAAAAAAAAATTCTGCCCAGGAGTATATGTAGAATCAATATGTTCAGTAAGCGGATCGTTTATATAATCTTCTTTTGTTGTTTTGGAACTGTTACAAGCAGTAAAAATAATAGTGGGCAGGATAATTAACAGGCTAATTCTTTTCATGTGTATATAATAACTGATGTTACGCAAAATTTATATCTAATTCAGAATATCTCTATATTTCCACCTGTCATTTCGAACACAGTGAGAAATCTTGTCAATCAATTGCAAAGATTTCTCTTCCTGCTTTCAGCAGGATTCGAAATGACAATGATAGTGAGTATGAATTTTTTAAAGCAGTCACTTTTATTGTCTTTTTGAGAAAATTACCCTTCTCTCTTTATCAATTCTCTTGTCCATTATAAGTATAAAAGTCTATCATTTTTAAATCTTTTTCTTTGCGTAACATGAGATAATAAGTATGATTGTTATTTGAGCAGAGAAATGTAAGTCATATTTATTTTGTTAGCTGTTTAAATACATCCTCTAAGCGTTGTTCTTCTTTATGAAGCGTGAGTACAGCCATTCCGTTTTTTACAGCGTATTCAAAAATAAGTGGTCTTATATCTTTGTTTGTGTTGGATTCAATACGCCAGGTATTACCATTTACATTTTTAGCGTCATCCACTCCTTCTATATTTTTTAATAAGTTCGGTGATGTTTCTTTATCAAATTCAACAGTGATGAACTGTTTGTTTGAGAGTTGTGTATTTTGCAATACGGTGGTAGTATCATTGGCTACGATTTGTCCTTTATTTATAATAATTACACGGTCACAAACAGCTTCAACTTCCTGCATAATATGAGTTGAAAGAAGAATTGTTTTTTGTTTGCCTGTTTCAATAATCAGATTGCGGATTTCAGCTAACTGATTAGGGTCTAAACCGGTTGTTGGCTCATCTAATATCAGCACTTTGGGATCATGTATTAAAGCCTGTGCAAGCCCAACCCGCTGACGATAACCTTTTGAGAGTGCTCCGATTTTTTTTTTCTGTTCTACCTGTAAGCCTGTTATTTCAATCATCTCAGCAATACGCTGTTTTACATTTTTTATATGGTGCAGCCCGGCAATAAATTCTAAGTATTCTTTAATATACATATCTGTATATAGCGGGTTATGCTCGGGAAGATAACCAATATTTTTTCTAACCTGCAGGCTATCTTCGGTAACGTCAAAATCGCATACAGAGGCATTTCCGGATGTTTGCGGAATAAAGCAGGTAAGTATTTTCATCATAGTGGATTTTCCGGCACCATTGGGGCCAAGGAAGCCAACTATTTCACCGGCATCTACTTCAAACGATACATTGTCTAATGCATGTTGGTTGCCATATACTTTTGTTATGTTGCTTACTTTAATCGACATCTGCTACTACGAATTACAAATATGGGCGAATAACGAATTGGTGCCTGATGTACTGCGAATATACAAATTGAAAAGTAATTTTTAGTTATTTGTATCGTTAAACATTCGTAATTCGTAAATTCGTATTCATTCGTTATTCGTAACATGAAGGGTATTGTAATAAAATCAACCGGAAGCCGGTATATAGTAAGGGGTGAAGCAGGCTCGCTTGTAGAGTGCGATATTAAAGGCAAATTTCGTATACAAGGTATTAAAGCTACCAATCCTGTTGCTGTAGGTGATGAGGTAGAATATGAAATGGATAACAATGGGCGGGGTATTATTTTTAAAATAGAGGAGCGCAAAAATTACATTATCCGTAAATCTATTAACCTATCTAAGCAGGTACATATCCTGGCTTCTAATGTTGACCAGGCATTATTGGTTGTAACACTTGCATTTCCCCGTACTTCTGCCGGATTTATTGACCGCTTTCTAATAACTGCCGAAGCATATCATATTCCTGTGATAATTATTTTTAATAAAATAGATTTATTTGAAGACGATGAAAATTTGATGAATGAGTTAAATACATTTATAGCCATTTATGAACGAATTGGATATCCCTGTTATAAAGTTTCGGCAACTCAGTCCGATTCTATAGAGCTGCTGCGACAGCTTACAAAGAATAAAACTACGCTGATAGCAGGCCATTCAGGAGTTGGGAAATCCACTCTGGTGAATGCGATGGATGAAAACTTAAATATAAAAGTAGGAGAAATTTCAGAAGCACATTTAAAGGGTAAGCATACTACCACTTTTGCAGAGATGCATTCATTGGAATATGGAGGATTTATTATTGATACACCGGGTATAAAAGAGCTGGGTATTGTTGATATGAAAAAAGAAGAAATTTCAGATTATTTTCCTGAAATGAGAGCTTTAAAGGGACACTGTAAGTTCAATAATTGCCTCCATCTGAATGAACCCAGATGTGCTGTTATTGAGGCTGTTGAACAGGGGAAAATAGCGACTTCCAGGTATAATAGTTATTTGAGCATTATGACAGGAGGGGAGATCTAATTCATGAAAGCAGTTATACAGCGCGTTACACAAGCATCGGTTACTATCAATGGAGCGTTGAAAAACTCTATTGATAGCGGATTGCTTGTTTTACTGGGTATTGAGGAGGTCGATTTACAGGAAGATATTAATTGGTTAAGCTCTAAGATTATCAATTTACGCATCTTCAACGACCAAAATGGAGTAATGAATCTGTCTCTTAAAGATATAAATGGTGATTTGCTCCTCATCTCACAATTTACATTGTATGCTTCAACTAAAAAGGGAAATCGCCCATCTTATATTAAAGCTGCAAAGCCTGATGTTGCCATCCCTCTGTACAAAAAAATGATTGCTCAATTGCAACAGGATTTACAAAAAGCAATTTATACCGGTGAATTTGGTGCTGATATGAAGGTTAGTCTGTTGAATGATGGGCCTGTAACAATAATTATTGATACAAAGAATAAGGAATAAAAAATTATAAATGTTTGGCATCCCTACTAAAACTCTATCCTGTAGCCACCATAAGGGAAACGCCCAAACTGGTATTCGGTTTGAACGGTTTTTGTGTCGGAATTATAGTTTTGTCTTAAAATATTTTTTGTGTCGAGTATATTTTCTATACTGATAAACAAACTTTGTGACGTTTTTTTCCTGTTTGTTTTATATGCAACTTTAACATCAAAACGGGAATAATCTTTCATCCGTTTTGAAAAAGCTTCACTGTCAATATATACAGCCGTTTCAGCTGCTTGTGATTTTTCTAAATCAATAGGAGTATACCTGTTGCCACCGGCCTGTGTATATTTAAGGTCAAGGGAAACAGAGCGGTTTTTGTTTTTATCCAGCTCTAATTCATAACCTCCCAGCATATTAAAAACATAACCTCCATCATAACTTGTATGGTATTGTATACCACTGCTGCCTTTATATGTAGATTTATACATAGATGTTGTTGCTAAAAAATAAAAATGCTTACTGAAAAATTTTTCAATGGTTAGTTCTATACCTCTGTTTTCTCCATACCCTTTATTTTCTAAGCTGTCAACTAATGGAATTCCTTCAAGTGCATTGCCAACGTTAATCATGGAAAAGGAAGAATTATAATTTTTCTGTACCGGTACATTATAAAGATATTGGTAATAGGTTTCGAATTTAAACCTGTAATTTTTAGCAAAGTTATAGTCGTAACTTAAAATGAGATGCTGGCTTTTGGTTAAATCTAAATTGCGGTTGCTCTTATAATATTGGTCGGTAGCCGGAATATAGCTGTCATAGAAATAATAAATAACAGGCTGCATCTGGCTGTGCATACCATAACCCACGTTTATATTTTGTTTGGCCGATAGCTGATAACGTATTCCTAAACGAGGCTCCAAAGCCCAGCTATTGTTGAGCAAAAAGTTTTGGTAGTGAATGCCACTGTTAAAGGTAATTTTATCAGTAGGACGAAACTGCCAGTGGGCAAATCCCTGTAATAAGCTGGCTGTGGAACTTTTAACGTCTAAGCTATGAATAAATTTTCCATAAACATCAGAATAATCAGATGACAGCGCATCAAAATAAATGGTTTGCCAGATTATACCTGTTTTAATTAAATGACGTGCATTGATTTTGGCTACAACAGTATAATTACCTATAAAATTCGCTTCTGTTGAATTGTTTTTAGAAACCTGAAATTTGGAGTTGTCTAAGGGGGAGAGAGTATCAATTGTTGCTATAAATTTACTTGATGATACCGATAAAGATAATTTACCAGATGTTTTGGGATTAAAAAAATGGGTGTTGGATACTCCTGTTGCACCCATATTGGTTTTATAAACTAAGTCTTCGCCTTTTGAAGTAAGTGCCCAATCTTCCTTTTTTTGCTGGCTGTCTAACAATGCTATAGAGCTGCTCCCGCCAACTCCCCAAACAGCAAAAATACCGGCTTTGGCAGTTGGAATGTTTATTTTATAGGATACATCCTGGTATTGAGGGCTGGCAGAAACACCAAAGTTGATTCCCAACCTGTTGAATATTTCTAACGTTGAATACCGGTAATTTACTAAGTAAGAGCTTCCCTGCTTTTTAGATATAGGGCCTTCTGCACCTAATTCAAAGCCGTTGATACCCACCTGGCCGGTGAATTCTGTCTGTTCGTTGTTTCCATTTCGTAATCTTAGGTCAAATACGGCTGCAGTTTTATTACCATATTCAGCCGGAAAGGCACCCGTTAAAAAATCACTGTTGCCAAGCAGGTTATTGTTAAGCATACTCATGGGGCCACCTGTAGCACCTTGTGCTGAAAAATGGTTGGGATTGGGAATATCAATTCCTTCCAGTCTCCATAGCACTCCTAATGGAGAGTTCCCACGTACAATAATGTCATTACGGGCATCATTACCGGATGAAACACCAGCATAGTTGGAAACCATCCTGCTTGGATCGCCTCTGCTGCCTGCATAACGACCCGTTTCTTCAGCCTGGAAATTTCGTGCACTAACAGTTACCAAATCATTATTGGCTTTTGTTTTATCCGCTTCCACTATTATTTCAATTGTTTCAGATGAATACACTTTTTCGCGTAATTCAACGGTTAATACTACTTCTTTGGCCGAAGTAATAATAATATTGCTCAATACGGCATCCTCATAACCAATAGAGCTCACTTTAATGGCCCGTCTTCCAACCGGCACTTTTTCTAATCTGAATTTGCCGTCTACATCAGTTGTGGAACCAATTAATGTGTCACTGTTTAAAAGAATAATATTTGCACCAAACAAAGGCGATTTGGAATCAATATCAATTACCTTACCACGCAGGGTTTGAGAGTAGGTTTGCGCATCTGTATTTTTAGAGATGGAAAAGACAAGAAGCAATAATAATATATGGGGCCATTTATTCATTGGATAAACTTTTGGTGTTGCAAAAATAGTATTTTACGTTATAATAATTAATTTAAGTTGCGACCTATATAAACAGGAAGTTGTTCATAAAAAGATAAAAAAGAGTAAAGTCTACTTCTCTTAAATGTTGATAATGGTGTTGCACCAACACTAGCAACAAGATGATAGACAATGCTATTGCAGTATACTGCTTTTTGGACGATTATTTGAAAACAATTGCACACGAAGAAGATAAACAATGTAAAATGCGAAACTCTGAGATACTTCTGACAGGGATTATATTGAGTTTGTATTTTAAAGGTCATCATAAAAATGCGATGACCTACGTTAAGGAAAGTAGACTTTGCAGCCATGTTTTGGAGAAAAGTAGATTTAATAGAGGGCTTCATTCTATTGAAGAATTGATGGATGGCATTTTTCAATCTTTGGGTAGTATTCTTAAAAGTTTTAATACTCAAATGGAATATGTGATGGATAGTTTTCCAGTAAAAGTGTGTCACAATATTCGCATATCGAATAATCGTATTCTTCCTTTGGATGAAGAGTATCGGGGCAAATGTGTTTCTAAAAGAGAGTATTTTTATGAATTCAAGGTTCAGGTTATAGCCACAGTAGGTGTGGTTGCATCAGGTATATCTGAGCTTTTAGTTTTTCCCACAACTTCTATATTTTCCATATTGTTTTGTTAATAATGTCATTGATTATCATTTTTATGCCAAGTATCCATAGCATACCTTTAATGGTAAAGAAATCTTCCTGTAAACATAAATGGCATTCTTTTTTTTAATTAATAACTATTACAGAAAACTGATGAACAAATGCACTATAAAAAAAGAAAAACAAGTATATACATAATAGCAAACATAATTATAGCAATTGGTATACAGGCTTGTGACTTCCCGCAGAAAAAAGATTCCAAGAAGGTTGCCAATATGCATAACAACGCCAAATTTCATAATATAAACAGAGAGCAGGAAGCACATTTTCTTGTAGAAACATCAGAAGCTATGTTAAACCAGATATACCTGGCACAACTGGCAAAAAAAAACAGTATACAGGCAGAAATTCAGCAAACAGGAGAGACTATAGAAAAAGAATATACAAAATCATTAGATACGCTGAAAGAAATAACCACCCGGAGAATAATCACACTACCAACAGATATCAGTTTTAATAATAAAAAGGTTTATAACAAATTGAATGAAGCAATAGCCGAAGATTTTGATAAAGCGTATTTTAAAATTGCGTTAAAAAGCCATGAAAGCATGATTCATCTAAGCGAAAAAAGCATTTCGCAATTGACGGATACAACAGTTAAAAATTGGGCGAGAAATAATTTAGAACTATTACAAAAAAATTTGAATCTGTTAACAAGCAAGCAAAAAACACTTGCGGTTAATTGAGATTTAAAACCATTTTTTCATTTTTCCTCATCGTACTGTTAGGAACACCGGCAAGTTCACGGTATTTTACAACAGTTCTTCTGGCAATTGTAATTTCCTTTTCTTTTAACAATTGCATTATATCTGTATCAGACAAAGGTTTTGACTTATCTTCTTTTTTAACGATTTGCTGTATTAGCTCCTGAACCTGTATGGATGTGGAAGGCGATGAAGATATGTTTTCAGAAGGAATAGCACGCATAAAAAGATTTTTAAGGCTAAAAATTCCAAATGGTGTTTGTACATGTTTGTTACTTGTTATTCTTGATATTGTACTAATATCAAACCCTGTTGCATTAGCAATATCCTGCAGTATCATAGGCCGAAGCTCTTTTAGGTCACCCGTCTTAAAAAAAACAGGCTGCATCTCTACAATCACTCTCATTACACTCAACATGGTAGTTTCGCGTTCTTTTAAAGCATTAACAAGTGATTTTGCATCCGAAATTAAATTTTTAAAATAATCATCTACCTGCTTTTTTTCCACATTATTAGAAATTTTCAGGTTCTCTACATTATATTCTGTATTTACTAAAACTTTAGTAAATTCAGAAGAAGTAAGTGAAACGTAAATCTCCTTGTCCTCAATTGTAATTTCAAAGTCAGGAATAATTTGTTCTTTTAGCAATTCATATTTGTTTGCTTCCGTAACCGGTTTGGGATTAAGTTTACTTATGTACTGAATACATTTTTCCAACTCTTCATTTGTGACATTCAAAGATGCCTTTATTTTTAAAAACTGGCGCTGCACAAATGATTGATAATAGTTTTCCAGCAATTCTATAGCGTAGTTGTGTAACTTATTATTAACTATTTTTCTTTTTAATTGCAATAAAAGACACTCCTGAAGATTTCTGGCACCAATTCCTGCGGGTTCACATTTCTGTAGAACTCCTAATGCCTCCATTATCTTCTCTTCTCCAACAATTCTGGCATTAGAAAACTCATAGTCATCAGTAACTTCTGTTAAAGGCCTTCTAAGATAACCATCGTCATCCAACTCATCCACTAAGTAACATATAGTATCCGTAAGTTCACCAGATAGATTCATCATATGGATCTGATCTTTCAGATTTTCCTGTAAAGAATAATATTGAACTACAGGAATCTCATAATAATCATCAGTATTACTATGTGGCTGTTTATAATTTTTTTCAAATGTATCGTCCTCCGAATCCCATATCAATTCGCTATCAAACTCTTCCTCTATTGAAGGGGTTTCTGAATCCTCTGTTTCTGGCTCTGTGTCGAACTCCAAAACCGGATTTAACTCGATTTCATTAGCAATATATTCCTGTAATGCGTAACCAGATAAATGCATAATGTGCATCAACTTCAAATGTTGTTGCGACATATAATAGCCCTGCTTCTGCTGCTGGCTTTGCTGTTGGTTCTGATATTGATTCATAAAAAAATTAAATATTTAAATTTAGAAAACCGACAATTATCCTATAAAGCTCTCATTCTTTTCTGACAGCCAATTTACCGGCCAGATTACCAAACCATTTAATAATTTTAGATTTGTTACTTTCAACAAGATTACTTGTAGTCTTTTTGACAATATATGGAACAACCAATTTTGTAATTAATCCGGAATTCCTTAATATCACCTTTTCGGTTATAAAATCCGCTATATATCCCAATGAAATTCCAAGTATACTGCTCCCTTTACCCGATAAAATTTCTTCTGTTTTTTTTGCAATTAATTTAGAAGCTGTTAACTCTAACTTTAGTTCTTCAATATCACGTTTTATCTCTGCCTCAAGAAAGTCCCCTCTGAACTTTAAATTGGTTTGTTCTGCCCTCAATTCTTCAATTGTATTAATTTTCGGCATTGATATTTGTTTTTCTTATAATTGCATCAGTTATAGGGTCCTTTATCCATCTGTTACGATTTAAAAACAACAGAATAGTAACTAACGTAAAAAAACCTGTTACGCAAAAAAAACCTATGAAAGTGCTGTGAAAATAATCGCCAAGCCATAATGCAGTCCCTATGCCAGCAAACAGAAATATGAAAGCCACTAACAATCCAAAAATAAATACTGCTGCTACTGAAGAAAATATTTCTGAAATTTTTTCTCTAACCGTTAAAGAAGCCAAACTTAAACGAACCTCAAAGTATTCTTTAAGATGATTCAGCAATTTTTCAGCTTTATTTTTTAATTCCATAGACTGGCTTCTAAAAAAAGCAACAATTAACTATTTACAGAAGATTGCTTCACCTTGTTTTTAATAGCATCCAACTCACTCCCGGCTCTATTTTTAATGTCCTCGGCCTTGGAGGCAACTTTTTCTTTTAACTCCCTTAACGTTTCTTTTCCTTCACTAATTTTATCAGTCAACTCATCTATTAAATCATCGGCACTATCTTTTATCTTGTGCCTTAAATCGCTTCCTTTAGTTGGGGCAAATAATATTCCTAATGCCGCTCCCGCTGCTGCACCGAGCACCAATGCACCTATAACTTTTCCATTATCTGACATAATTTTTATCTTTTTAATTATCGTTATTATAAAATTATTTGATAAATACCAATGCAGTTTCAGTATAAACCAATCCTGCCAGAGATTCACTTATTAATATTGGGCATCAGAAACCATATTGATGTTTTACATTATCTAAGTTCCAATTAATTCTTTGAAATAAACTTGATCCGCATAAGTAATATCACAATAGAAACAGGAATAATCATGCCTAAATTTTATAATAGCTCTTCAAAGCAAATTCAAAACAAATTGGGAATTTTATTCAACAAAATGTGGAATATATTGCCAATACATCTGTTTATTCCGTTAAAATTTATTTTCGACAAAAAAATAAGATGGCATAATTTTATTATCATCCTGAAAATTATTGTATCACAAATTATCATGACCTGATTCATTAATAATTACCATCCATGAAATTAAAAATAGTATATATATTATCAGCCATTACTGCCCTGTTTCAATCTTGTGCACCAACAACAGTTATAACCGGAACATGGAAAAGTCCGGCTCAACCTCAAAAAAAACAGGAACGAATTTTGGTAGCTGCATTAACAAGTAATACTATAGCTAAAGAAATAGTAGAAAATGAAATGGCTATGGCCCTGGGCAATAAAATAAATGTACTAAAAAGCATTCTTGAATTTCCACCGGACATAAGCAATTCCGATACCGACAGAGTAAGCATAATGAATAAAGTAAAAGACAAAAATATAGATGCAATTCTAACAATATCCCTGCTGAACAAAGAAACAGAATCAAGATATATTCCCGGAAGATATCCCTATGAACCGCTATACCTCTATGGTTATTATGATAACTTCTGGGGATATTATTCTTATTGGTATCCTTATATGTTTAATCAGGGATATTACGTGCAGGAAAAAATTTATTTTATTGAAACCAATCTTTATGATGTTCGGACTGAAAAATTAATATGGTCTGCACAATCAAAAACATACGATCCGGCAGATTTAAAAAAATTCTCAAAAGAGTTTGCGGCTTTAATTGCTGCGCAGTTAAAAAAAGATGGTATTCTAAATGGAACACCACAAGCATAGATTATCAATTTTTTTGCAAAATGGAAAACAAACAATTAATTGAAGAATTATATTTCTGCGAAGCTGCATGTAAACAGTTTCTGAAAGAATATATCGCGGAAAGAGAAAAGAAAAAATTAAAAAGATGTATGATGCTTGCGCAGGAATGTGCCGACATTTGCCGTGTAACAGCTGTTGTTGTAGAAAGGAAATCTGAAAACTCAGATGAATTTTTAAAACTATGTGCTAAAATATGTAACAACTGTGCAGGGGAATGTGAAAAATATAATATCGATTACTGCCAGAAGTGTGCGCAGGTCTGTTCCAATTGCTACGAAATGTGCACAAGACACATCATGGAAATTAAACTATAAATCTCATTCTCAGGAGATAGCTTATATTTGTGAAATATGATAATGAGTAAAAAACAAAACACTTAAATCATATTCGGATGAACAAGAATAATAGCTATCAACAGCTTTTACAAGATCTGCCTGCAGCAATATATACATGCAACAAAAAAGGGATTATAACATTTTATAATCAAACTGCTGTTCAACTGTGGGGGCGCACTCCGGAACAGGGCATAGATTCATGGAATAGTTTCTGGAAAATATATAATAAGGATGGTGAGGTTCTGACAATTGCAAGATGTCCGATATCGATTGTACTCAATAAAGTCCGGCAAATCAATTCAGAAGAGTTAATCGTTATAAGGCCGGATGGGGAACAGTATCATTTATTATCTACTGCACAACCTGTTTTTGATGATTCAGGAAATTTCACCGGAGCTATGGATATGCTTGTAAATATTACTAAGCAGAAACATGAACAACAGCTATTCCGGGAGGTTCTTGAAGAAAAAAACAGAGAACTGGAACGGAGTAATAATGAATTAGCTTCATTTAGTTATATTGCAAGTCATGATCTACAGGAGCCACTCAGAAAGATTATAACTTTTGCCGACAAACTGCTGGTAGAATCAAAATTCACGGAATCCGGGAACACAAAAATATATCTTGAAAAAATTATTGCATCATCTGAAAGAATGAGGCATCTGATTGAAGATGTTCTCAATTTTTCACGCATTTCACACGAAGAAAAATTTATTAAAACCGATTTAAATACACTGCTAAATACTATCGTGTCTGATTTTGACCAACTTATTTTCGAAAAAAATGCAACAATAAATATTTCTGACCTACCCACAATTCCTGCTATTCCACTACAAATGAGGCAACTTTTTTACAACCTCATCAGTAATGCCCTTAAATTTACCAATGATCCGGTTCCCCCAACAATTGATATTACAACCCACCCGGTTTCTCCGGAAGAACTGGCAAAATACCCCACTCTGAATAAAAACATATTCTATATAAAAATTCTTGTTAAAGACAATGGAATTGGCTTCTATCAGGAATTTTCAGAACGTATTTTTATTATTTTTCAACGTCTTCATAGTAAAAATGAATACTCAGGAACTGGCATTGGCTTAGCACTCTGCCGTAAAATTACCGACAATCATAAAGGCCTTATCTATGCCGAATCGCAGGAGGGGAAAGGAGCAACATTTCATGTAGTATTACCTTCAAAAATTGCATACCCTGATAACTAACTGCAAAATAAGGTATACTGAGCAGTATAAATTATTCATTCCACAAGGCCCATTTGTAACTGTGAATATTATTCACCGGAATTGTTGAATTTTTTACACAACAAAAAAAATATTCTTACATATTCATTATAATAATTTTTCAACCTTTAACATCTTTATGCGCTCTCTTTTCAATGTTGTGTATATCTTTTACAAAATCGGATACATCCGGATCACTATACAAACCATAAGCATCTGTTAGCGTTCCTTTTTCACCTGTATCTGTTTCAATAGCATATAAAATAGCATTATCCGAAGGATCCGATTCACCCTCAAAACGATAAAAACTATCTATTTTGACATTTTCTTTTTGATAAACCTTTCCCGTACCAAGCGATTTTAAACCATTTTTAATTGCTTTAAATTGTGTAACATATCCATCTTCTGCCAAAAGATTAAGACAGGAAGCTAATGTCCTTAAATCTTCCTTATTATTATCATTTTTAAAATTTTTCATTTTCATATCTATTGTTTAATAATACAGAATTATAAAACCATACCAATTGTTCTTCGTTATACGGCACATTCATTTCCACTATATATAATAAAATAAGATTTGTCCCTTATTTACATCTACTTTTTCCTAAAATTTTAATCATAAGAATAGTGAGAAAAAATTTCTCCATTAAAATAACAATTATAACCAGGCCACTCAAAATAAAATACAACCATGAAATCTTATATACTTATTATAATACTCATAATTACTATGCTTAGCATATACTCTTGTGAGCGTAAAGAAAAGGAAGAATTAAATATCAAAGAATTTTTATCGGATGCTGCAGAAATAAATCAGAAAGAAACGCAACTAAGCATGCTTGCAAAAGATAAAGGTATGGCTGAAGAAGTTAAAAATATTGGAAAAGCTATAGAAACTGACCATATTCAATTGTTAACAGAATTACAGAATCTGGCCCAATTAAAGGCAGTCACTCTTCCTGCAACATCAGCAAAAGATGATTATGTAACACTAAGTAAGGCCGGGAATAAATTCGACAAAAAATATTGTGAACTGATGGCCGAAGAATATAAAAAATCAATACGACTTTATGAAAAAGCTGTCGGGAAAAACAGTGATAGTGTAGTTAAAAACTGGATAAATCAAACCCTTCCTACTCTCCGAAAAAATTTAGATCTCGTTATGACATGCAATGAAAAAATAAAATAAACTGGTACGATATTTTAGTCCCCAATTTCCACCATCCTGCTACCCAATATAGAGAGGCTGACAGAAGCAGGTGATATGTAAAAATAATTAACGAAAACAAGGTATACACATGAAAAAACTTTTAATAGCCATTATAGCAGTAGCAAGCATTTTTTTAGATGCCTGTAATAAAGAAACAGCAGAGCATGACAAGTTCGTACATAAACTTGATTCACTCAATCTTGTAGTTCGCGACAGAGATTCAACAATCAATGATCTTTTTTCTTCTATCGATGAAATAAAACAAAATCTGGATTCGGTTGCTATCAGACAAAATATCATATCAACAGAAGTTGAAAAACAAAAAGGAGAAGTGAAAGGCAACATTAAAGAACATGTCAACTACCAGATTGCTGCTATCAATAATCTGATGAACCAGAACAGAAAAAAAATTGAAGAACTGAATAATAAATTAAAAAAATATTCTATCCGGATTGATAAATTCCAGAAAATGGTTACCGGGTTAAATGAAGAAATTGTACAAAAAAGTAATGAACTTCAGTTACTCAATGAAAAATTAAGTGCTACTAATGCGCAGGTAGCAGAGTTACAGACATCTATTGGCACACTCACTACTACAAATACCTCTCAATCTCAACTCATTGCAGAACAAACAGCTTCCCTGCATACAGCTTATTATTTAGTTGGTAAATCAAAAGACCTGCAAGCTATGAATGTAATTAACAGAACAGGTGGAGTGCTGGGCATGGGTAAAACAACCAGGCTAAATTCTGATATAAACAATAATAA
The DNA here is from genome assembly GCA_023251835.1 of Bacteroidota bacterium. GTDB lineage: Bacteria > Bacteroidota > Bacteroidia > 2-12-FULL-35-15 > 2-12-FULL-35-15 > 2-12-FULL-35-15. The sequence goes on from JAHEXZ010000052.1 coordinate 27,785, forward strand.
TTTTACAAAAATTGATTACACCGAAGTGCTTATTATACCTATTAATAGTAAAAAGGCAGAACTAATAACCAACCACCCAACTGGTTCTTATATACTTGATAAAAGTGACAAAGGAGATGAATATACTGAACTTCGCATCACACAGCCGGAAAACTTCTGGAGCACAAGTAAATACTTAGTAGTAGCCATATAGAACGTTTATACTAAGCGAAGAGGCTGTCTAAAAAGTCATCAGTTTGAACCGTCATTTCTCGATAAACCCGAAATGACCTACCCATAGTGATTCTTTCATCCAATCCTTAATTCGCATTATTAATGAAAAAACAAATAGGCTACAAGAATGGCTGCAATAACACCTGCCAGGTCGGCTATTAAGCCTGCTGTGACAGCATAACGTGTTTTCTTTATCCCTACAGAGCCGAAGTATAAAGCAATAATATAAAACGTAGTATCCGCAGCACCCTGAAAAACACAGCTCAAACGGCCTACAAATGAGTCTGGCCCGTTTGTCTTCATTGCTTCTATCATCATTGCTTTAGCACCGCTTCCGCTCAATGGTTTCATAACGGCTGTTGGCAACGCTCCTACAAAATCAGTATTCACATTTAACACATTAAAAAGGTATGCAAAGCCATCCACCAAATACCCCATTGCTCCGGAAGCACGAAATACTGCAATACCCACCAGCATTGCTACTAAATAAGGAATTACTTTTATACTTGTTTCAAAACCACTTTTGGCACCTTCAATAAAAACATCATAAACATTTACTTTTTTTCTGACAGCCCCTAAAACAAAAACAACAATAATTGTAAAAAGAATAATATTAGCGCTTACCTTTGAAATTGTTGCAATCTGCTCCTGGGGTAATGTGCTGAAATACCAGATAATTCCACCTATAATAGCACTGATTCCGAGTATCCAGCTCATCACAACCCGATTAAAAAGATTGATTTTCTGCCATATAGCAACGGCAATGAGTCCGGTTAATGTGGAACAATACGTTGCAATCAAAATAGGGATAAATATATCTGACGGGTCAGCAGCCCCAAGAATTGCCCGTTGAGCAAGAATAGTAACAGGAATAATTGTCAGGCCGGATGTATTCAAAACCAAAAACATGATTTGTGCATTGGAAGCCGTATCTTTATTCGGATTAAGCTCCTGCATACCATCCATTGCTTTAAGGCCCAGAGGAGTTGCCGCATTGTCTAACCCAAGCATATTAGCAGAAAAATTCATCATTATCTGACCATTTACAGGGTGGGATTTGGGGATTTCAGGAAACAGCTTATTAAAAAAAGGCCCCACAATACGTGATAAAAAGTTAATTGCTCCCGCTTTTTCCCCAATATTCATTAAACCGAGCCACAGGGTCATAACGCCTACTAATGGAAGGGAAATATCCATTACAGCTAATTTGGATGAATCGAATGTAGCATCAATAATTGTTTTGAATACTTCTGTATCCCCAGTAACAATCAATTTCAGGAGTGCTACTATAAAAGCAATGAGGAAAAAAGCGATCCAGATATAATTTAAAACCATGTTATCTAACAGCTATTTTATATTGCAGCAATTTACAAATTGTGCTTCCTCCCAAAAGATCAAAACTGTGTAAATATATCAACCAAAAAAAAGTATAAATTGTTAATAAAAACAAGTATTTCTTTAGCTTTTATTTTTACTTTTGAGATTCACTAAAAATTTTAATATTTAAATTAAATAATATGGGATTTATAGCAAGTATTCAGGCTCGTCAAATACTGGATTCGCGTGGCAATCCAACAGTTGAGGTAGATGTAATTACAGATGCCGGTGTTATTGGTCGTGCTGCAGTTCCCTCAGGTGCATCAACAGGTGTTCATGAAGCAGTTGAGCTTCGTGATGACGATAAAGGGGTATACATGGGAAAAGGGGTATTAAAAGCCGTAAATAATGTGAATACCGTTCTTCGGGAAGAATTAAACGGAGTATACGTTTTTGACCAGAACACAATCGACCAGAAAATGATCGCTCTTGATGGTACTGATAATAAAGGGAACCTGGGTGCAAATGCTATTCTTGGAGTTTCACTGGCTTGTGCAAAAGCTGCTGCCGAAGAATCGCGCCAGCCGCTATACAGGTATGTAGGAGGTGTGAATGCCAATTTACTGCCTATACCTATGATGAACATCATCAATGGAGGCTCACATGCCGACAATAGCATTGATTTTCAGGAGTTTATGATTATGCCAGTGGGGGCAGCCAACTTTACGGATGCTATTCGTATGGGCACTGAAGTATTTCATCACCTCAAAAAAGTATTGAAAGATAAAGGCTATTCTACTAATGTTGGCGATGAAGGTGGATTTGCACCCAATTTAAAATCAAATGAAGAAGCCATTGAATCGGTTTTGAAAGCCATTGAAAAGGCCGGATATAAACCTGGAGAAGATATTTACATTGCCATGGATGCCGCTTCATCCGAATTTTATATCGAAAAGGAGAATGTGTATCATTTTAAAAAATCAAGCGGCAACAAGTTAACACCTGCTCAAATGGTGGATTATTGGGCAGAGTGGATAAAAAAATACCCGATTATTTCTATTGAAGACGGATTGGCTGAAGATGATTGGAAAGGATGGAAATTATTGAGTGATAAAATAGGCAAAAAAGTGCAGTTAGTTGGCGATGATTTGTTTGTTACCAATGTAAACCGTTTGCAGCAGGGAATTGATAAGAATACTGCTAACTCAATATTGGTAAAAGTGAATCAGATTGGTACTTTAACCGAAACAATAAATGCAGTTCATTTAGCCCATACCAATTCCTATACCTCTGTAATGAGTCACCGCTCTGGTGAAACAGAAGATACAACCATTGCCGACCTTGCAGTGGCATTAACCTGCGGACAAATTAAAACAGGGTCAGCCTCCCGTTCTGACAGAATTGCCAAATACAATCAATTATTACGTATTGAAGAACAATTAGGTGAAGCTGCCCGCTATTTAGGTAAGGAATTTAAATACGTTAAAAACAGGTAGTTGGTAGTTAGTAGTTCGGAATTGGGAATTGGGAATTGGGAGTTGGGAGTTGGGGGGAGATCTGCACTTAAAACCTGAAACCTGAAACATAATTTTATCACATTACTTTCTAATCTGATAAAAACCTTTTATCTTTCGGAAGAAATAAGAACAGGAAGTATCATAAAATATATCAAATACAATGGATTCATTAAAAGAAAAGTTTGCGGCTAAAGCAGGCCCTATGGCTGCAGAAGTAAAAACACTTATCAAAGAAAAAGGTGATTTTAAACTGGGAGAATATACTGTGGCACAAGTATACCAGGGAATGAAAGGAATGATTGGTATGGTTACCGAAACGTCAAAGCTCGACCCCGAAGAAGGTATTCGTTTCAGAGGTTACAGTATACCGGAACTACGTGAAAAGCTACCTAAAGCACCTGGTGGCACCGAACCATTGCCTGAAGGTATTTTTTATCTGATGCTATTGGGGGAACTTCCCACACAGGAAGAAGTATTGAACTTAGGCAATGCATGGGCTCGCAGGGCAATTGTTCCAAAACATATATTTGATGTATTGGATGAGATGCCTGCTTCTACACACCCGATGACACAATTTGTTATTGCCGTAAATGCTATGCAAACAGAATCATTGTTTGCTGCCGCTTATAAAAAAGGCATAAACAAAAAAGATTATTGGGATTATGTGTATGAAGATTCCATGAATTTGATTGCACGTTTGCCACGCATTGCAGCCTATATCTACCGCAGAAAATATAAAAACAATGTTCATATTGAACCGGATCCTAAACTTGATTGGGCTGCCAATTTAGCTCATATGCTTGGTTATGAAGATTTTGACATGAAGCGTTTGATGCGTTTGTATATGACAATCCATGTAGATCATGAAGGAGGAAACGTTTCTGCTCATGCCACTCACTTAGTAGGTTCCGCTTTAAGCGATCCTTATCTGGCATTTGGCGCTGGTATGGCCGGCCTTGCAGGACCATTACACGGCCTGGCAAACCAGGAAGTATTAAGCTGGATTATTGAATTGCGTAATGAATTAGGAGGTGGTTTGCCAACAGAAAAACAAATTGAAGAATACATAAAAAAAACACTTGCTGATGGAAAAGTAGTACCCGGCTACGGACATGCTGTACTACGTAAAACAGACCCACGCTTCAGTGCCCAGCAGGATTTTTACAACCGTTATATAAAACCAAAAGGAAAAGACGATTTGTGTGAGATTGTTCAAATGGTTTATAAAGTAGCTCCTCCTATACTTGAAAATACAGGGAAAATCAAAAACCCATGGCCAAATGTGGATGCACACTCCGGGGTATTATTAACGCATTACGGAATGGTAGAGCATGATTTCTACACTGTATTGTTCGGAGTATCACGTGCCTTGGGTGTATTGGCTTCCCTGATTTGGGACAGAGCATTGCGCCACCCTATTGAAAGGCCAAATTCAATTACCACAGAAGGTATCAGGAAAAAAATAGCAGCCGCAGAAGCAAAAGCAAAATAATATAACAGTAAAACTCTGGAAAATTTCGGAGTTTTTTTATTTTTATTTATGTTAAAATGAATTATTTCTTATTGAAATAGAAAAAAATAATTGCAGAATAGAAAAAATATGTATCTTTGCAATCCGCTTTTGATAAAAGAATATTAATTCGGTTTCTGAAAAGGAAACATAAAAATAAAGTATCATGTTACGTACGTTTCAACCATCTGTAAAAAAAAGAAAGAACAAACACGGTTTCCGTGAGAGAATGGCCAGTGCTAACGGCCGCAGAGTATTAGCTTCACGCAGAGCAAAAGGAAGAAAAAAATTAACTGTTTCTGACGAAAAAACTCATAAGTAAAATTGAAAAATACAAAGAATATCAATTTAAAAAATGCTCCAGTAAATGGGGCATTTTTTTTGTCCCAAACTGTCCCCATCCTTTTGAAAACTTGTTAATATAATTTTAAGTAAAAAGGTCTGCAAATAAGTACTTTCGTAAGCAAATTGAATACCTGGTTACGAGTCAAAAGATTCCTCCGCTTCGGTCAGAATGACGGACAGAGGTAGTAATATAATAACAACAAACTATGCCAAAAGATAATTCCATAAAATCAGTGTTAATAATAGGCAGCGGGCCAATTGTGATAGGACAAGCCTGTGAATTTGATTATTCAGGATCACAAGCAGCACGTTCATTGAAAGAAGAAGGTATCAGGGTTACGCTGATTAATTCCAACCCTGCAACCATTATGACGGATAAGGTAACGGCTGAAAATGTTTATTTGTTGCCACTGGAAGTAAAATCTATTGTTAAAATACTGGAAGAAAACCGGCATATTGATGCTGTGTTACCAACTGTAGGCGGCCAAACAGCTCTTAACCTTGCTATGAAATGCAATGAAATGGGCATTTGGAAGAAATATGGTGTTCGAATGATTGGTGTGGACACAGATGCTATTGAGATTACTGAAGATCGTGAAAAGTTCCGTCAATGTATGGAATCAATAGGTATAAATATGGCTCCTTCCAAGATATGCCGTTCTTTCCTTGAAGGCAAAGAGATAACACAGGAATTTGGCTTTCCGCTGGTGATTCGACCTTCCTTTACACTTGGTGGCAGCGGAGGTGCCGTAATTTATCAGAAAGAAGATTTTGACAAAGCCTTAGACCGGGGTTTACATACATCGCCCATACACGAAGTATTGATTGACAAAGCCGTATTGGGCTGGAAAGAATACGAATTAGAGCTATTGCGCGACAGCAATGATAATGTAGTGATTATCTGCTCCATTGAGAACTTTGACCCTATGGGAGTTCATACAGGCGACAGCATCACCGTTGCACCTGCTATGACACTCTCAGACACAACATTTCAAAAGATGCGTACCATGGCCATCAAAATGATGCGCAGCATCGGAAATTTTGCGGGTGGCTGTAATGTACAGTTTGCTGTGAGTCCGGATGTAACAGAAGATATTATTGCCATTGAGATTAATCCACGCGTATCACGCTCATCTGCTCTTGCAAGCAAAGCAACAGGTTATCCTATCGCAAAAATAGCCGCAAAGCTGGCGATTGGCTTTAACTTAGATGAGTTAGAGAATCAAATTACCAAATCTACATCTGCTTTTTTTGAGCCTACGCTGGATTATGTGATAGTAAAAATCCCACGCTGGAACTTTGATAAATTTAAAGGAGCTAACCGTGAACTGGGTTTCCAGATGAAATCAGTAGGAGAAGTAATGGGTATAGGCCGCTGCTTCCAGGAAGCATTACAAAAAGCTTGTCAGTCGCTGGAAATAAAGCGTAATGGTTTAGGTGCAGATGGAAGAGAAGTTACCAATCAGGCTGAATTATTAAAAAGCCTTGAACGACCAAGCTGGAACCGTTTGTTTCATATTTATGATGCAATAAAATTAGGTATTTCTATTAAAACTATACAAAAACTAACCCGTATCGACCCCTGGTTTTTAAACCAGATTGAAGAACTGATTTTGCTGGAAGGTGAAATATCAAAATATACATTAGCAGAGCTGCCCCGTGAGTTGTTTTATGAAGCAAAACAGAAAGGATATGCTGATCGCCAGATTGCCCACCTGTTGAGGTGTTTAGAAAGTGAAGTGTTTAAACGCAGACAGGAACTGAATATTAAACGTGTTTATAAATTGGTAGACACCTGTGCTGCGGAGTTTGAAGCTAAAACCCCTTATTATTACAGTACGTTTGAGGATGAGAATGAATCCATAGCTTCTGACAAGAAAAAAATTATTGTGCTGGGTAGCGGGCCAAACCGTATAGGACAAGGTATTGAGTTTGACTATAGCTGTGTACATGGAGTGCTTGCTGCTAAAGAATGCGGTTATGAAACCATCATGATTAACTGCAACCCCGAAACAGTTTCTACTGATTTTAATATTGCAGATAAACTCTATTTCGAACCTGTTTTCTGGGAACATATTTATGATATTATACTAAATGAAAAGCCAGTTGGCGTTATTGTTCAGTTGGGCGGACAAACTGCATTAAAACTGGCAGAAAAGCTGGAACGTTACGGAATAAAAATTATCGGAACAGATTTCAAATCATTAGATTTAGCGGAAGACAGAGGTAGTTTTTCGCAGCTATTAAAAGATAATAATATTCCCTATCCTAAATTTGCAGTAATTGAAGATGCAGAACAGGCTGTGGAATTTTCAAAAACATTAGGGTTCCCTCTGTTGGTACGTCCTTCGTATGTATTGGGAGGTCAAAGCATGAAAATTGTTATCAATGAGTTGGATCTGGAGCAACATACTGTTAACCTGCTGAAAGACCATCCGGGCAACCAGGTGTTGATTGATCATTTTTTAGAAGGCGCAATAGAAGCTGAGGCTGATGCAATATGTGATGGAACTGATGTTTATATTATAGGTATTATGGAGCATATAGAGCCTGCAGGCATTCACTCCGGTGATTCCTATGCTGTGCTGCCTCCTTTTGATTTAAGTGAAAATGTAATCAACCAGATTAAACAACATACCAAAACCATTGCATTAGCTTTAAATACTGTTGGTTTGCTGAATATACAGTTCGCCATTAAAAATGAAGTAGTATATATTATTGAAGCGAATCCACGTGCTTCACGCACAGTTCCGTTCATAGCAAAAGCCTATGATGAGCCCTATGTAAATTATGCAACTAAAGTGATGCTGGGCGAGAAAAAGATAAAGGATTTTAATTTTAAACCCCGCAAAATAGGTTATGCGATTAAAATTCCTGTATTCTCCTACAACAAATTTCCCGAAGTAATTAAAGAGCTTGGCCCTGAAATGAAGTCAACCGGTGAAGCTATTTATTTTATTGATGATTTAACAGATGAGTTTTTTCATACCATTTACTCGGAGCGTAATTTGTATTTGAGCAGGTAATTAAACAAATTGCTTTCAACTATTTTTTGATTTATCTTTGCTTAACAGATTATGGGCGACAATGCAATATTAAAAATAATCAAATCTACGGTAAAATCATTCATACCAGAGGCCAGGGTATTGGTTTTTGGATCCAGGGCAAGAGGAGACTTTAATAAGGATAGTGATTTTGATATTCTTATATTAACCGATGAAACTTATCCTGAAAGAGTAAAAATAACCTGGGAAACAACTATCCACAAAGCATTGGTTAAAGTATTACGGCTTCCTTTTGATGTGGTTATGCAAAGCGAAGAGGAGTTGTCGTACAAAAAGAAAATTCGTGGTCATTATCTGTATAGCGCCATGCAAGAAGCAATTGAACTATGACCCCGGAAAAAAAGGCTCTTTTAGAAAAGTGGTTACTTATTGCTGACCATGATCTTGAAGTTGCCAGGTATATTATTGAAGGTAATCCTATTGTTCTTGATGCCGCATGTTTCCACTGCCAGCAAGCCATAGAAAAATATCTAAAAGCATTCCTGACTTATAAAGAAGTAGTATTTCATAAAACTCACGATATAGAATTATTGAATGAAGAATGCAACCAACTTGATAGCGATTTCGATTTTTTAGATTATAAAGAATTGAATCAATATGCAGTACGCACAAGGTATCCTGATGGGTATGTGATGCCTACTATTCAAGAAACCAAAGAGTATCACAAGATTGCTCTTTCGGTGAAAGAGCTGGTTACTAAGAAGGTCATCTTATCCAAAACTTTATAGTTTTTAATGCAAAAGGAAGAACGATGCATTTTGGGTAAGGTCAGGAATTTATACGAAGCGAATAAACCTTATTTGAAATAACTTAAACTGGCTCCAATCTAATAATTTCCTTTCAAATTCCTACATCAATCACCAAAATATCATCCACCTGTTCTCTGTTAATGTTACACGAATAAAAACACACTTTTGAAACCCTGAAATGAAGTCAACCGGTGAAGCTATTTATTTTATTGATGATTTAACAGATGAGTTTTTTCATACCATTTACTCGGAGCGTAATTTGTATTTGAGCAGGTAAAGAAGGGATTCTTGTTTCTGAAAGGTTCAGGCAGTGAGGCTCAATGAATATTCCAATGTTGAGCTATCATCAGGGATATCTTCTCCTCTGGATTGCAACTCTTCAATGTATATCTCAATAGCTTCCTTTGCCATCAAAATGGCATGATCCACATTTTCCCCAAAAGTAATACAGCCAGGGAGGGCGGGAATTGTAGCAGTGTAACGTCCATCCGCTTCCTTATGCAATAGGATTTTATAAGTCAGTTGTTGCATTTTTTCTTTGTTTTAATATACTTCGGCTGAAACATCTCTCATCAAAGATACGAAACGTTACCTCTCCTTCCTAACCAGACTTTGCTCCTTACCTAAATATCTGCCATAGCTTTTCATGCGATTTACTCGGAGCGTAATTTGTATTTGAGCAGGTAGATTTGTGGTGTATGTCTTCGCAATCTCATTTAGCCGAAGTATACATCACCTCCTTAACTGCTTTTATTACACGGGCTGTATTAGGTAACGAAGCATCAATCAATGTTGGAGCATAAGGCAGCGGTACATCTGCCGAAGTTACCCGTAGCACTGGAGCGTCCAGATAGTCGAACGCTTCTTTTTGTACTTTAAATGCTACTTCAGTAGCAATAGAACCCAATGGCCATGCCTCTTCCACAATAACCAAACGGTTAGTTTTCTTAACCGAATTTATAACGGTTGCGTAGTCAATCGGACGTACAGTACGTAAATCAACCACTTCTGCACTTATCCCTTCCTTTTCCAATTCAGTTGCAGCAGTTAATGCCTGTTTAATAATTTTACCAAAAGAAACAATAGTAACATCTTTACCTTCACGTTTTATATCAGCAACTCCAATAGGTATAAGGTATTCGCCTTCCGGGACTTCGCCTTTATCGCCATACATTTGTTCACTTTCCATAAATATAACAGGATCATTATCCCTGATGGCTGATTTCAAAAGTCCTTTGGCATCATAGGGATTAGACGGCACAATTACTTTCAATCCGGGGCAATTGGCATACCAGCTGTCAAATGCCTGTGAATGTTGGGAGCTGAGCATTCCTGCAGAAGCCGTTGGGCCACGAAATACAATAGGAACAGAATATTGCCCACCACTCATACTCATCATTTTAGCAGCAGAATTAACTACCTGGTCTATAGCAACCAGTGAAAAGTTAAATGTCATAAATTCTACAACAGGCCGTAATCCATTCATGGCAGCACCCACAGCAATACCTGAAAAACCAAGTTCTGCAATAGGTGTATCAATAACACGTTTGGCACCAAATTCGGCAAGCATGCCTTTACTTACTTTATAAGCGCCATTGTATTCTGCAACTTCTTCACCCATCAATAAAATTTTTTCATCTCTGCGCATCTCCTCATTCATGGCTTCACGAAGTGCTTCACGAAATTCAATTGTTCTCATTCTTTTTATAATTATGTTGACAAATTTAATGCTTTTTAGCTACGAATAACGAATCCTGATTGGTTTCCTTACTCAATGGCTATCGGAACCGGAATTTTTTTTGAATTTTGACTTATTACTTTTAACTGATGTTACGCAAATTAAAAACTATGTATTTTTCTTTTTGTCTCTTAAGTAACTACACTTCAACTACCTGTAAACCAAGATTTTTGGCTTGTCGTTTTAATCTCCTGATTTGATTTTCTTTAAATCCTTCCGTATATTTTTCTATTGGA
>JAHEXZ010000113.1 GCA_023251835.1 Bacteroidota bacterium
AATTGTGGGAGAAGTATTTCGTATTGCTCCTTTTTTGATAAATCCGTTCTGTGGGAAATTATTACTTCAGCCATTTTCTTATTTTAATACTACAAATTGTTTTCTAACAAGTTCTATGTTATAGATTAAACGGGATAAATTTCCGCAATCCAGCCCACACTCTTCGACAAGCTCAGAGTGACCCGTGTGCCAGTCATACTGAGCTTGTCGAAGTATCTGGGTTGGCCATTTTGAAATATAACAATGCGGAAATTTATCCTGTGCACAGTATAAGAAAAAATTTAAACTCTTATTCCGATTATTAATATATCATCAACCTGTTCGAGATTTCCTTTCCATTGAATAATAGTTTCCGATAAATTACGCCCCTGTTCATCTATTGATTTGGAGTAGTTTGAAACCAATAGTTCTTTCAAACGTTTGGTGGTGTATTTTTTTTCTTCTTTACCACCAAACTGGTCGGCATAGCCATCGGAAAACATATAAATACAATCACCTTTTGAAAGTTGAATAGTATGTTTAGTGAATTTTCGTTCAGTTTCAGACTGATAACCACCTATTGAAAATTTATCTGGTTTAATGTCTTTAAGTTTAACACTCTCCGGACTCTCCGGACTCTCCGAACTCCCAACTACTGACTCCTGACCACTCACTATCCATAAAGGCCGGTTGGCACCAGCATATTCTATTTCTGTATCGTTGTTAAAGACAATGAGAGTTATATCCATCCCGTCCTTTGATGTATGTTGTTCTTCCTGTTTTAACGCTTTTCGTATTTCAAGGTGAAGATGGTTAAGGATTTCATCAGGCGATGTAATTTCATTTTCGTTGACTATTTGGTTTAAAATATTATTACCAATCATACTCATCAATGCCCCCGGTACACCATGTCCGGTACAATCACAACAGGCAATCAGTTTTTTGCCATTTTTTTCAGCGCACCAGTAAAAATCTCCGCTAACAATGTCTTTAGGCATGAAGAGATTAAAAATTTCAGCAAAAAGTTTACCTACAACTTGTCTGGAAGGGAGTATAGCTTCCTGTATACGTTTGGAATAATTAATGCTGTCAGTAATGCTTTGATTTTTTTCTTCGATTTGCTTATAAGTTTCGAACAATATTTTATTTATTTTTCTTTTTTGAGTAATTCTTCTGTATAATACAAAGGCAAAACTTGCAATTAAAACACTAAAAACAGAAAGATATATTTTAAAATTTCTTTCCTGTTTGAGTTGTTCTTCGGAAAGAACGTTGTCTTTTTTCAGACTATTGATTATTGATTCTTTTTGTTCAGATTCATATTTTGCCATTAGCTCGTTTGTTTGCCTTGTATTGTTTATCTGGTAAATACTATCTTCAACTTTCAGGGCAGTTCGTGCATATTGATATGCTTTTTGGAAATCTTTTTGCTCGCTATAAAGAGCAGCAAGATTTCGGTAAGTTGTGTTAATAAACTCATTATGGCCGGCTTCCATTGCGTATTTTATTGCTTTATTATATGAAGCATTAGCTTCATTATACATTTTTGTGGTTGTATATAAGCCAGCAAGATTTGAATATGCAACGGATAAATATTTTTTATTTCCCGCAATTTCTGCTTCTGCTATTGCATTTTTTGCACTTTCAATAGAAAGTTCTAATTTATTCATATGGTAATATGTTACCGCCAGATTGCTATATGTAGCAGCAATATTTTTTTTATTTCCTGTTCTTATTTGAATAGCTAATGCTTTTTGATAGTTTTGAATGGCTTCGTTGTATTTTTTCTCACTGTTTGATATGATGCCTATATGAATATAATTAGTACACATTTCTTCATCCAAGTGTAGTTTTTGGTTGATTGCAAGCGATTTCAAATAGTAATTCATCGCTTCTTTATGATTTTTTCTTTGATAATATAATTTCCCAATATTATTGTAACATTTTGCAATGGCCGTATCATCTTTTATACTTTCACTAATTTTTAGGGCTTCAAGGTAATATCCGGATGCTGCTCCAAAATTTCCTTTTAGCAAATATAAATTTCCAAGATTGTTGTTTACTTTTCCCAAGTAGCGTTTATGATTTAGTCGGGATGCAATTGTATACGATTGCTGAGCGAACTCAAAGGCTTTATCTATATCATTGTCCTGATATTGATAAACGAGTTCAATTAGAACTGGAATTTTTGACGAATCACGAATAAGGGTCGACATTAAATTTTGGAGAGAATCTATTGAGTGTTGGTTCTGAGCTGGCAAATGAAGATATACCTGTGTAAATAACAGTAGTAAAAATATGTATTTAGTATAAAACAGCTTTTTCATATCCTAATCCCAATTACTAATATATCATCTATCTGCTCCTGGTTTCTTTTCCATATATTGATGGTAGTGTTTAAACTATTTTCCTGCTCGGACATTGGTTTTTTGTAGTTGGAAATCAATAGTTCCCTGAAACGTTTACTGGTGTATTTTTTATTTTTTTCTCCGCCAAACTGGTCAATGAAACCGTCAGAAAACATATAAATAGCATCTTCTTTTGAAAGTGTCAGGGTATGTTTAGTAAATTTTCTTTCATTTTCAGATTGATATCCTCCAATAGAGAATTTATCTGGTTTTATTTCTTTTAATGTACGGTTTGTAGTTTGTGGTTTATTGTTTGTAGTGTTTTTATCCAATGTTTCCGAACTCTCAACTCCCGACTCTGGACTATTTTCTGCTTTCTCCGAACTCCCAACTACCCATAATGGCCTGTTTGCCCCTGCATAACAAAGCATCCAGTTCTCTTCTCCAGGTCTGCCCTGAGCAGAGTCGAAGTGGGGAGAAGGAGTAGGGGTGAGGCTGCAAATAGCTATATCCATTCCATCTTTGGATTCGGTTTGTTCATCCTGCTTTAATGTTTTGCGTATTTCTTTATGCAATTGGTTCAGGATTTCATCTGGTGATGTAATGCCTTTTTCGTTTACAATTTTGTTAAGAGTGTTATTGCCTATCATGCTCATGAGTGCACCAGGAACACCGTGTCCAGTGCAATCACAGCAGGCTATTAATTTTTTTCCGTTTTTTTCGGTGTACCAGTAAAAATCACCACTCACAATATCTTTAGGTTTAAACAGAATAAATATATCTCTGAAAAGTTTATATTTTAATTCTTTAGAAGGCAGACAAACTTCCTGGATGTGTTTTGAATAATTTATACTATCAGTGATGGATTTGTTTTTTTCTTCGATTTCTTTTGATGCTTTTGAAAGAGCTGAATTTATTTTCTGTTTTTGGGTATTACTTCTGTACAAAATGAAAGCGAAAACAAGGATCATAAAACAGAAACTTGCTAAGTAAATCTTTAATTTTTTTTCACGTAAAAGTTTTTCTTCTGCAATTTGTTTATCTTTTTTTAGATCATTTATGGCGCGCATTTTTTTATCGGATTTATATTTTGCGGCCATTTCAATAAGCTGTCTGTTGTTTGCTTCATCATAAATAGTATCTAAAAGGTATAAAGAACGTTCGGCATAATCCAGAGCTTTGTTATAATCTCCCTGTTTCTCATAGAGTTTTGCATATTGGAGATAAGCATCCTTTATGATTTTTTTATCTTTAATTTCATTCGCATAACTAAGTCCTTTGTTTATTGGAATAGTTGCTTTATGAATACTATCATCAATCATTATATAGTATCCGCTAAGTTTAATGTAAGATTCAGCCATATATCTTTTATGACCAATCTCTTCTGAAATGGTTATTGAACGCTGCATATTTTCAAATGCCAGCTCACGGTTTCCCATATTCCAATACACGTCACTTATATTGTCATAAATAGCTGCCATTTCTTTTCTGTTACCTTCGGCTTGCTGAATCATCAGCGCATTTTGGAAACTATTAATGGCTTCATTATATCTTTTCAAGTCTTTATATACAATTCCAATATCATTGTAGTTTTGCCCTGATTCTTTTTTTCTGTTGAATTCCTGGTTTATTGAAAGTGCTGTGGCGTAATTATTAAGGGCTTCTGGATAATTATCATTGATAAAATTTATCCATCCAATATTGCGATAACAGTCTGCAATAGCAGCTTTATCATTTAAATCCTCAAAAATTCTTAATGCTTCGGAATAATTCTCGGAAGAAGAAACATAATCTGCCGTGTACCAATAAAGGTCTCCAAGATTATTGTGTGCATTTCCTATATCAGGCAGGTAGTGTAGATTTGTTGAAAGTATCAACGCCTGAAATGCATAAGTAAATGCTTTATCCGGATCGCTATCCTGGTATTTTTGGGAAAGCTCAATAAGTGTAGCTATTTTTGCGGTATCATTATGAATTGCTTCTGCAAAATTTTGTAAGGATTTAATGGCATTGTTCTGCGCTGTTAAAAAAAAGAAACTAAAAGTCAGCAGTATTGAGAAAAAGTAAGTAATGATATTTTTTTTCATATTTTGATTCAACAGCTTTCAAAAGTCTCTTAGTACAAACTCTGTATATACCTCATAGTTGTAGCAAATATACTAATATATAAAGCATTTACACTGACTATCTTACATAAGATGAGATGTATAAACTATTATTAACAGTCGCTTCTAAGGGATATTAAAATTAAAATGGTCGTGAAGCGGAGAAAGAGGCAAGGAAATGCAGGATTTTCCGTAGTACATCAAAATATAAAGTCAGCCAAAGGAACGTTGTCATTGTCCACATTACTATGATATTTACCCAATAGGTGCTGTAGTGCTTTCCCAATACGTTCTTAGCAGGTGCAAAAAAGTGTGAACGAATAAAACGGTCGGAAGGGCCTTCTCTAAAAATAGGGTTAGCAGTGGCAACCAGATGGCCTTCGTTTTCAATAACAGGGTCAAGATCTGAACCTGCATTTTTAACTAAATTTTCTATTTTTTCATTTTGATAATTTTTGAGCAATGCCAGGTATTCCTCTTTTCCTTTTTCTGTTTGTTGAAATTGCCCAATCCATTCATCTTTATTTCTGATAGCTTCATCATACAATTCAGTGTAATGTTTTCTTATTTGCACCAGGTATCTTTTTAATTCTTCGGCTGTATTCTCGTTAAAATTTTCTGTACTGATTTTATCTATAAAGTCATAGTTAGTTTGTGCCGCTGCCTGATTTAACTCCTGTTTAAGTTCATATTGTATAATTTTTATCTTTTTTTGGCGGTTATCTAAACTGGTTTGAGCAGTATTATTTTTTTTACATTCATCAATCAGGTCGTTCATTTTTGAATACCAAAATACTTTTTTAAAAGTACCATCGCTGATTATTTTGTCGTAGGAATAAATATTTTTTTCATAATTATTGTTTACAAACTGATTTACGGCTAACGCTTCAAATGCCCAGCGGGAAGTCATCAATTCTCCTGAAACAGGAACTACTTCAGGGTTAGACATTTTAGGGTTAAGTTCTTCAAACTTCACTAACACCCCACTCAGTAATAGTTGTGGTATTAACAGGATAGGAATCAAAATATAGATTGTAACAGCCGAATCAAATGAGGCTGAAATATTTAATCCTAACAGGTTGGCAAAACAGGAGGTAGTAAATAAAACAAGCCAATAGTCAATATACATGTCTTTAATTTCAAGTATATAGTTACCAATAAGAACAAAACTAATTGTTTGAATAGCTGAAATAGAAAACAGAATAAATAGTTTGGAAGCTAAGTAGCTTCCTTTGCTTAAATTCAGAAAAGCTTCCCGTTTTAGTATCTTTCTGTCTTTTATGATTTCTTCTGCACTTACGGTAAGTCCCATAAATAATGCAACAATTACAGCCATAAAAATATATGCCGCAAGGTTTTTATTATCGGAGAAAGAATAATTATGGTTAGTTTTATAATATACTGTAAGTGAGGCTAATATCAGTGCCAAGAGCGGTGCTTCTAAAAAATTAATGCATAAATACTGTGTGTTGGACAGCTTCGACAATACATCACGTTTTGTAAATACGCTGAATTGTTTCAGGAAATTTGGCTTTTTAAAATTTTTATTTACTGGCTGTTTATCAGGAATTATTGTGGTTGAAAAGGAGGGCATTATATTGGAAGAATAAAATTCATTCCATTCTTCGGGTGTTATTCTTCTTAGCTTTGTCTGATTTCCATTCTCATCCAATACTTTTGATTCAATGATATTGAATATCTGTTCGGGATTTACATTACCACAGGTAATACATTCACTCACGCTGGCATTTACCTGGTTGATAAGAGTCTTAAAATAAATAACAGCCTCAACCGGATTACCATTGTAAATAGGATATCCACCCGTATCTAATATTAACAGTTTATCAAACATTTTAAAAATGTCAGACGAAGGCTGATGGATTACTACGAATACAAGTTTACTTTTCAGTGCCAGCTCTTTCAGCAGGTCCATAATATTTTCTGAATCTCTTGATGAAAGGCCTGATGTAGGTTCATCTACAAAAAGTATAGAAGGTTGCCGGATAAGTTCGAGTGCTATATTTAATCGTTTGCGTTGTCCTCCGCTGATGGTTTGACTAAGCGGATTACCTACCTGCAAATCTTTTGCTTCTGATAGCCCCAGTTCATTGAGCATATCCATTACCAATACATCTATCTGCTCATCAGAAGAATCACTGAAACATAGTTTGGAGTTGTAAAATAAATTCTGATAAACGGTAAGTTCTTCTATCAGCAAATCATCCTGTGGTATATATCCAATCACTCCTTCAAGTTCTTTTTTTTCTTTATGAAGGTTATGGCCATTGATAAGCACTTCACCGGCAGATGGAGCGTTATTGCCATTCAGTATATTTAGCAGTGTTGATTTTCCGGCTCCGCTGCCTCCCATGATACCGATTAATTTGCCTTCATTTTCTGTAAAACTGAGTTTATGTAAACCGGTTATGCCATTTTTGAATTTATATTCTATCTCTTTTACGGCAAATACAATTTTGGTATTGGAAATATCTTTTAAAAGGCAGCCAACAATATCGCTGTAGTAGATTGGTTGAACTTTGGAACTACGTATAGATGAACCTTGCGACAGAACATATATTCTGCCTGGAGTAATAGCTTGTCCGTTCAGGAACAGCTCGGCATTTCCGAAATACCGAACTAAGTAAAGGCCTATACTGTTGATGTGTAATACAAGTAGTTCGCCATTGATAGAGTCAGAATTTAGATGCTGAATTGCCTTTTTTGGCTGAGCCGAATCATTTATATTGTTACTGCTATTTGTTTGGCTGATCAAAAGAAAGTTTTCCGAATCCTCAATATTGACAACAGAATTTGTCAGTGCTAATGACAAACATAGTTTAAATTCCTCTTCCGGGATATTAAAATAAGCCGAAACAGTTGAGATAAATTCCATTTCCTGCTCTGAAACAGTACCATTAGAGCTAACGAATTCAATTAAATTAAGCAGTACAATAAATTTTTGTTTCTGGTTAAGCTCTTCATTTATTTGTTCACAAATAACAATTACTTTAACTGAACTCACAGCCAAGCGTCTTCTTTTCCGTTCGCCTTCTATTCCTTCATCCTGTTGCTTTAAATAGTTCTCATAGATAGCGAGGTACTCATTCACTTGTTCTTTATTTAGAAACTGTTTCAGGTAAGATTCAACCACATTCCTGGCATCAAGCGTAGCTTCATCAGATTTAGCTATGATGGCAAACAGACGCATTAAAGCTTTTAGGATTTTTTCACTCATTGTTTAAACAAATCTTTAATTTGAGAATGTTTTTTGTTTTGCATACAATAAAAAGAGCTTTGAAGGTACGAAAAACCTCCAAAGCTCTTTTTAAATATAAGATATCTTTTTTACTAATTTACCATTTTGCTGCGTATATTGCTCAATTTAGTATATATTTTCTGAAGTATTTCTTTGGTCATGTCTTTATCACTATGCAATTCTCCATAGAGTTTATCCAATTCTTTTATGTCATCAATAACAGGCTTAAACTCTTTTTCTTTTTCATAATCTTTTAATATGTCAACCAACTTTTTAGATGTGAAACTTTGTTCAACAACTTTCTGGAACAATGCCTCATTGGCTGCAGTTTTAGTTTCATCTTTCAGAAGGCTTATGGTAATGTATTGACTTTCAATCCAGCTTCCTGCCACTATATGTGTTGCTGTTAAAAGTCTGTTATTGGAACGCAGGTAGTTATCCATTTCTGTATATACCTGGTCCATAATTCTATTTATGGTATCTTTTTTATCAATGTTGTTTTCTAACCTGGTTCCTACAATATTTGCATAGCCTTCATAGAATTCAAGATTTTTTGCAAGAGTAACGGAAGTTTCAAAATAATTTTTAATGTCGGAATAATGTTCATGGGAAGATAAATAGACTAAGTCCACCACATAAATCCCATAGTTGATCCCTTTTTTGGTGGTAGTAGTATATTTAGTAACATTTTCTGTAGGATTAACTATCCCGGTCTTAAAAGGAACGCCCGATTTGGCAAACTGTGCTATAATCTCGAATGGCGAAGGGATATTAATTACCAATGTGCGGAATTTAAAATCAGCAAGTTCATTTTGAGGTTGAGTAATAATTTTATTTTGAGTGGAATCTTTCGGTTGTTCCTGAGAAGCATGTTCCTGATTATTATTATTGCAGGCTGACAGAATAGCAATAGCAGAAAGATAAAAGAGGGATTTTTTTAGCATGGAAATATTTTTTAGGTTCTAACTTTTTTTAAAGGGTATAAGGTTAAAAGGTATTTTAATAATGGATTTATAGTCTTCCCCCGCTTCCAGCATATCTATATCTTCCTGGTTATATAGCCAGTTAACGATGGCTTCTCCTTTTCCGTTTTTGGGAACCTGTTCCAGTTTTTTAAAGATATCAACAATTATTTTAGAAGCGCTGGTGTTAAAATAATCAAACTGAATATTAAGAACGGTTTGAGATGCAGGGGACTGTATATATTGATCTAACCATTCAAACATGGGTTTATAAAAAAAAGGAGTATTTTCAAGGATAGATTTTCCTTTTAATTCAAAATTGCCGTTTGAGTCAAGATAAATGAATGGTGCTTTTGCTGATTGTTCTGATTTATAGGGAGCTAATGACATAACTAATTTTTTTGCTATTCGGATAGCAAATTTATATATAAAATATAAATTTCAAATAAAATTCTATTTTTTTCAGACACTAAACCCGGATTCCAATCACTAAAATATCATCAATTTGTTCACGTTTCCCTCTCCATTTTTCAATATAATCGGCAAGAAATTGTTCCTGTTCAGCCATTGATTGATGTTGAATGTCAAGGATTAATTGTTTAAACCGTGATGTCATTAGTTTTTTATCCGTATCACTGAACTGGTCGGCATAGCCATCTGAAAATATATAAAAAGTAGTTCCTTTTGTTATTGAAATAATGTGATTAGTAAATATTCTTTCTTTTTCAGATTGCAGACCGCCAATTGAAAATTTGTTCCCTTTTATTTCAGAAAGGTTGGGAGGGGCTATTATCCACAATGGCCGTTGTGCACCCGCAAATTCAATTTCTGTTTTACTGTCAAATGTAATAACAGCAATATCCATCCCGTCTTTTGTTTCAGTTTGCTCCTCCTGTTTCAGGGCTTTACGTATTTCCTTGTGAAGATTGTTTAGAATCTCACCGGGAGTAGTTATTCCTTTCTCATTTACAATCTGGTTCAGTAAATTGTTACCAATCATACTCATTAAAGCTCCCGGAACCCCATGTCCGGTACAGTCACATGACGCAATTATTTTTTTTCCATTCTTTTCTGTAAACCAGTAAAAGTCGCCACTTACAATATCTTTAGGTTTAAATAAAATAAAAGCGTTAGGGAAAATTTTATTTTTTAGTTCCTTAGTTGGAAGAATGGCTTCCTGTATGTTTTTTGCATAATTGATACTGTCTGTAATATCCTTATTCTTCTTTTCAATAATTGTTTTTTGTTCAACAATTTCTGCTGTTCTTTCGTTTACCTGTAGTTCCAGCACCTCCTTTTGTGTTTCAAGAATTTTTTGTTTTTCTTTTTCCTGTTCGAGTGTCCTGGCAGAAAGTGTTTCCACTTCGATTAATTTTTTTGAAAGATTTTTGCTTGTCTTGGCGAAATCGCGTGCAAGATATACCGACATAGATATAGGGATGCTCATTATGGCCAATAATATTAATATAAACAATACAAGATTTAATATGCCATCGGATAGACTTAGAGTGATAGAAAATCCTGAATTAAACATGGTTATGATTAAAATTAATAATATAAAAAGCAAAAAGAAAAGTGAACCGATTCCTATAATCCATGCACCATCTACTTTTTTTATTATAGATTTAATAACGATAAAAAAGGAAGCAATCACTGTGCTGGTAATAAAGCTGATAAAAACATAAGAACCATAACCTTCACTTCTAAGACCTATTGTTAAAATTAAAAGCACTGTAGAAAACCAGAAATATTTATTTAATGGACGCTTGTAAAGAGAATAGTTCAACACAAGCATGGAATAAAAAAAGAAGAGTAAAACAAACCAATAATAGTAACCAATTTTTAATGAGCGTTCAGGCTCAAGAGAGCCAAACATAATTGATGGAAGTATAAACAATAGCCCAAGAAGACCAACAAAAGCACTATAATAAAGATTTGAACGTTGTTTTTTATAAAAGAGAAAAAATAAAAAATGTATAAAACCTAATGTGATAAAAAATATTCCTAATGACACTAACAAAAATTCAATTACTGTATTATTAGGGTATTCTTGAAATAAGTATTCCTGATTTGTAAGATAAATGGAAAAACCAGATTTATCCAGATCATATTTTTCGTGTAGTTGGCGATAATTTGTATTAGAATACCTTATTGCCAGAATATGTTCACCTGTATGGCTGTAAAAAAGTGTAAAAGGAATGTTTCTCGGGTTATATTTTTTCTCTTCAAGAGAGTTTGTTGCTACTTTTCCTACAGAATAAAGTAGCCGTCCGTCTATAAAGAGCTGTGAAGCGCCTTGTTGTTCTATATACAGATATATAGGAGTGTTATTCATACCAGAATCTATATACAGATGTAATCTAAACCATGCAATGCCCCTGAAAGGTGTGGAATCGTTTTTGTCGAATTTAAGAAGGGTATTTATAGTGTCCCAACTGCTATCACTAAATAAAGGAGAAGCCCATACCGAGTCGTCCCCATTATGAAACTTCCAGTATTTATTCAGTTTAATTGTTTCAGTAGAGTCAAATTTGGATATCCGTATAGTGTTTTCCTGTTGTGCTGGCAGCAGTATGACAAAGAAAAGGAAGTAAATAAAAAGTAGAACTCTTTTCATATTCTTCCAAAGATAAGATATTTTGTGATTTATTTGTTTCATACCTAAAGCAAAAGCAAAACCACCTGTTAAATTGTCTTAGCAGGTGGTTTTTCCTATAATTATAATGCGAAGTTTATATAGCTATGTTTACTCCAAGGGAGAATGGGTATACTTGTGGCCCCTTGCTTTTTTCAAACAGCCTGTTCAATCCATAGTTTGCAAACACAGTTACATTATTATATCCAACACGTGCAGTAGCACTATAACGGAATGGTTCAAGATTAAAATCATCACGCTGTTTATTTTTAAAATGCTGATCATTTTGCTCATATTTTTGTTTGGCAACAGAATGTATACGATAGGCAAACTCGGCACCAACAGCAATATGGAAATTATTTTTAGGATTGTCACTTGTATTAAACTCAATCATTAATGGCGCTTTTATATAACTTACATTTAAAGTGTTTTTGGTATACTTCACAGAATCATTGGATGCCGTTAATACATCTGTATTCCCATTTAATGTCACGTTGTTTTTTAAAGCATAATGATTAAAATCGAATCCAAAACCTGTTACTACATTTACATGATTATGATAAATATGAAAGTCTTTTTCGAGAAGATTAAGCCCAAATTGTATAGATTTTGCGTAATTTAACTCTATAAAGTCACTCCCTCCGGGAACATTGAGACTGTTTTTATAATCCAATAAACCGTTAACACCAATTTCATAGCCCGTCCAATGCTTGAATTTTTTAGGTTTTTCTGAGTCCTCCTTATCTTTTCCAAACTCTCCATCACCAATAATCATATATTTTCTTTTGCCAAGCTGGAATCTTGTAGTATCATTGGCCGTTTCGTCTCCTGTACCACTTTTACTTTCACGGACAGAACCTACACCACTGATATTAATATTGCGCTCTGTGGGGTTTCCCTTGTATATAATAGAACCAACCCCGGATACATCAGCATCTATGCTTTGTTTTGCATTAACTTTAGCATCTCCAACTCCTGATACTTTAACAATTGTTTTATCTGTTTCCAGATCGGTTGCTTTTAAATAACCTGCACCACTTACTTTGGCATCAAGCAATGGCGAAGCACCTGTTAACGTCACATCTCCGGTACCACTAACATTTGTTTTAATTTCATTCGCCTTGATATTTAGTTGAATATCTCCTATACCATTTGATTCAATGATTATTTTATCACATACCAGTTGATTTTTACTTTTTACATCTGCGGTTCCGGTCACTTCGAGCCTGCTAAGTGATTTAACCCCTACATTAACAGTGGCCGAAACATCTCCTTTACCTTCATTTGATATCGTTAAAATACCATCTTTAACTTCTGTTTTTATTTGTGCTTGTTCTTTTTCATCAGCACCAATGGAAACCGTATTTGCATCGCTCTGCGAGATAATGAGCGTATATGCATCGCCTATTTTTATTCCGTTAAAGTCACCAATAGTTCTTATTTGTTGTGCTTCTGTATTTAACGATGATAAGCCGGTCACCAGAGCCAGGCCTATTGTTTTTATTTTACTTGTATTCATATTTTTGGAGGTTTTGGTTTGTTATTGTGTTCTTTATAATTTGTTAAACAGTTGTTTTTTGTTAAACTTTATTGTGTGACGCTTGACAATTTAAATTTGTTACAGGTCATTCATTATTTTTTTTAGATATACCGAATCTTACCGGGTTTGCTATGCTTTCTTCCACCTTCCGTTTTCCAGCCGATAAGAGAAAAATGCGTAAAATAATTCACACTATCTTCCTGTCTTCCGCACTTTAAAAAAACACGATAAAAAAAGCCTCTGTAAGTATTGAAAATATTGAAAAATGAATTTGAAAATGGGTGGCTCAATGGTTACTTTTGAGGATGTTTATCCGA
>JAHEXZ010000155.1 GCA_023251835.1 Bacteroidota bacterium
TAAATCAAATAGTAAATGTTTCATTTGGCTGTGCCCAATTATCAAACTTTAGTTATACCAATATTATTAATACTCCAACATTTAAGGAGTATGAATGTAAACTCACAACCGGTAATCTTGCTCCGGGAGTATATTACGTAAACATTACTGCCACAGATAATGGTGTTCCGAGTCAGCAGACAAACTATTCTGTTGCAATAAAGGTTAACAATCAAACTACAGGAATTAAAAAAGAAGATAAATCATCTGCTATTAATTTATATCCTAACCCTACAAACGGATTTATTTACATTAAACATAACTTTAATATAGCATCCAAGCCGGTTCTGTCACTTGTAAATGTTATTGGTGAAACAGTATCTACCATTCAGCTGACTAATTCCGAGCAGGGTATTGATATCTCAGATCTTCCTAAAGGTGTTTATTTTGCTACAGTTACAAGTAAAGAAGGTAAAAGCAAATCCCTTAAAGTGGTGAATAAATAATAATCTTTAGCTATATGATAATATAGTTGTAAGGGGCTCTTTCGGAGCCCCTTACTTTTTCCTGAAAAACCTCCGTTCATGTCTTATAAAAAGAAAACCCAAGCTTATCAGATAATGTTGCAATTTGTTTTCTCACGGCTGCTTTTTCTTTGGCATCAGCAATCATAATATGCTTTGCTTTAAGATACTGAATTAAGAAATAATTCTTATACCAGGGAACATCTTTAAATACCTGCTCAAAATTTACTGTTTTAAATAAATTTATGCCGTTTACTTTCCGGCCAGCCATTTTGAGTGCTGCACTATAATAAACCTGCATCATTTTGAATAGCCACGTTTGTTTATAATCCTCTATTTCCGGAAAATCACCTTCAATTAATTCAAACAAAGTGATTATCATATCGTATTCATCAATATAAAACAAACCTTCCATAACATGAAAATGATAGCCGGCAGGAAAACCTGTTACAAAATCTTTTTTATGTGCAACGGATTTAGCGATTTTTAAAATCTGATTTTTAATATCATCAGTCAATCTCTCCGGATGAAATTTTTTGTATGCAATGATATGACAGGCCATTTGTCTTCCCAATGGAAAAGGATGGATAGCAAGGTCAAATGAGAACTCACTTAATTTACCGGCCATTGCACAAAATAACAATTCATTACCCGTAAGAAAAGCCTTCAAAAACAATAAGCAGATGCCGAAAATCTGGGCTTCTTTATTCTTTTTATTTTTCAAATAGATGGATATAGCTTCACCATAATATCCGTTTAAATTATCCAGGTCAACAAAGCGTTCAAAGAAGTACACCTGTGCAGCTTTATTTTTAACCCATAAAGGCACAAGTATTTTCTGGGCATTTATGTTCTCACGTATCTGAATTCCTAAAACGTGCGATAACCGGTTTAATTCATAGTCTTCGAGTTGTAATTCATAAATGTATTTTAATTCATCAAATTTCCCTTCTTCTAAACCCATTAACGCAATGTGTTTGATAATATCAATCCGTTTTTCATTGCCTGAATATGCTTTTGTTACATTCACCAGCAATTTGTGGCTAAATGTCTGACATTCCATTATCCAGTGTTTGGCAATCAAAAACTCATAAAGTGTATCGTGGCCGAATTTTATGAATGTTTGATATACTTTGAATTTATTAGGGATATAGCTTTCTTTAAGAATGCCAAATGAGAGCAGCTCCTTATAGGCCCTGTTATATTGATTTATCAGGTTTGCTATTTCAGTTTTTTTAGTAGTTGTTGACTTTCTGCCATAGTTTGTATTTAACAGCAGGGCATTGAATATCTCCGTTTTTTCAAATCCGTATTTCCCTTTATAAATGCGGTGGGCCATAAACTCATTCAGGATATCGTAATTGGAATGTATGTTGCATGTTTTATCAATAAAAGACTGGATAAATAGCTGTAAATAATAGGGATGAGCTATTTGAAGCCTTAGTGCCGGATTTAAAGATGCATAGTCAATAGCCGATGAAACAAATCTGGGAGTAGAATTAACATTATCAATAATTTGAAGTATCTCTTCCTCGCTTAAAAGTGGAACATTGCTTGGTGCTCCAATTAAGTTATCAAAATTTACCCCGTAAAAATGTTTAGTTATACCCGGATAGTCTTTAATAATATGAATTAACCTTTCAAACGTTGATGTTCTGGTGGTAAGTATAACTTTGAACCAGGGAGTATCTGTATTGGAGCCTATCAATTCTATCAGTTTCCTGAACAGTTCATCCAAATCATCCGATTTAATTACCAATTCGTCAAGGGCATCTATAATCAGGAGAATCCGGCCTTTCCGTTCTTTAGGATGAGTTAAAAAATAGTTCCTGTAATCTACTCCTTTGGTAAGCGAAAAAAGCTCAAGAAACCAGCTATCCAAATCAAGCTGCCTGGCAAATATGGCACGTAAATTTGTTCCTGAAATAAACCAAACAATATCATCCTTATATCTTGGTGCGTTTGAAAGCCAGTAATCATCAACAACCTGGGTTATTGAAATGGATTTACCCATCCCCCCATTCGCTATTAAACAGGTAGCTAAGGCTTTCGATTCAAGAAATTCATCAATAAAGGAATAAACAAATTTTCTTTTTATGGTTTGGTTATAAGCCAATCCTGAATTGCTTTTCAACGATTCTAAAGTATAATTGCCTGTTATCCGTGAATTTGATTTTAGTTCATCCCATCTACTCAGAAGATACTTTGCTTCTGAAGTAGTTTTATTAACTTTCTTAGTAATAAAATCAGTCCAGTCTGTATAACCGCAATTAAGGCACATATAAAGGATAAAATTTTGTTTACAGATATTGAAGACGTAAAATTAAGTCAATTGCCTTGTGGTGAAGAATTAATTAAAGAAACCAAAGAAAAAAGAACAGACGATGAAATAGACTATTTTGTAAAAGGCCGTGAAATAGAATGTGAGATTGCGATTACTGAACCCCAAAAAGAACGAGACGGCCAATTTATTGTTAAAGGCTACTTTTTTGATGATAAATATGTTTTTGATTACAGATTTAATTCATTTAATGTATATGTTATCCTACCAAAGGACGAATCAGCAAATATATTAAGTGCAGTGGAAAAAGAAGAGGTTTATCCCGCTTTACAAAATAATAGTGACGAACGATTGAAAATGGCACTTGACGGGCCAATGGCATTTAAGCAGATTTTAAAATTTACAGGAAAAGACGTACAAAGAGTTACCAATGGTTATGGTATCTCTGCCTACTTTATAACTGCGGAGAAATACGAACTTATAAAACCTGATCCAAAGATTCACAAACAACAACATTTTGGATACAATGATTTTATTTTTGATGGAGGGGTCAACACACAAGAAGCACCAATACCTCAAGAACAAGCAGTGGAAACTTCCACAAGTACCCCTGTAACTAATACCCCTCCAACTGGCCAGTGGCAGGGAGATTTTGGTAAGGATAAACTTACAATCAATATTGAATCTGTTAATGGTACAGATGTAACTGGTTGGGATGAAGTTAAAGGAAATCGCAGGAACTTAACCGGTACTGTTGAATCTCAAAATGGTTCATATAGCTTTAAATTAAAAGAACCTGGCGATGATAAATGGGATGGTGTGTTTGAAATTAAATATGTTGATGGAGAAACTACAATTACTGGCACCTGGACTGCCAACAATGGCAAATCAATAAAAAATTTTACACTTACAAAAGAACATTAGGAATCAATGCGCTTTAAAATCCACGCTACGTTAACAACATCAATTCCTGAATAAAAATTTGACTGTTCTGTTAACCCGAACTTTCCATCAATTGTTTCAGCCGCCCCAGGTACGACTGCCAATAGCTTATTTTTGTGGTTTGGTTGAGAAAGGAGCGGGCACAGATTTAGGGAAAAAGTCCGTCATTCAACGTAAAGTCTTTACCATAATATTATTTGCGTTTAATAGTGCATTATAAAGCATCTTAATTTGGTTGGGGCAAAAAAAAAATTAGGAATTGTGGTAGTATAGTGGTTTATGAAAAATCAAGTTTAAGCAGATTCTTGTCACTGAAAACTTTCATGTATTTATTTTCGATTGACTTGATTTCTGGAGCTTTTAATTCTTTGAACTCTTTAGCTTTTGCCCTTTCAGAGAGTTTACCTTTTCCTTGTTCCAGGAAGCGGACTAACAGGGCTATTGTTTTGTCTGGCATTTCGTAGTAGTCTTCCATGAATACTTTAAATTCATCATATTTTTTTAGATAGTCTACTTCGTCCGGAATAGTTTTTTCGGTGGTTTGCTGCACACAACTATATAGGAATTCTACCTGTTTTGTAGCATCAAAATACCGATACAGGTCAATTGTTCCATTCAATACTTCTACATTGTTTTTTGGACTAGGTTTCCATTCAATTAAATCAAGCCTTGGTATTGAATAAGATTCAAGCACTGTGCGGTATTCATTCAATCTTTCAAGTATTATAGCCGAAACAGGAAAAATGATTCCATGGGGTACATACTTTTTCCTGGCCAATAAATGATGAATCAGGTAACGGTGAATTCTTCCGTTGCCATCTTCAAAAGGATGGATGAAAACAAAACCAAATGCAATTAAGGCTGCTGAAAAAACGGCATCAACAGCTTCATCTTTTTCTAATTTATTACTCACATCTATTAATCCGTCTATCAGCATATCCAAATCCTGCCATTTTGCAGAGATATGATCAGGAATAGGTGTTCCGCACTGACGGTCATGTTCACCCACAAAACCGCCCTGTTTACGCCAACCCATATGAACGAAACGCGTGTTTTCAATTACCAACTGTTGCAACCGCAACAATTCATTTTTACTTAATGACTTTTGCCCTGCCTGTCCAATTGCACGTCCCCAACGCTGCGCCCTGTTTTGTAGTGGATATTCACCTTCAATAGCATAAGAAGCTTTTGAATCTTTTAATAATAAAAA
>JAHEXZ010000053.1:0-11433 GCA_023251835.1 Bacteroidota bacterium
CCCTCGATTATCAAGGGCTTCAGCCCAACCGAACAAAATGTTACCGAAGTATTGTTTAGAACAGCTTAGTTTTATTTTTTTATAATAACTATCTGAAAAAAATGGATAATTATCTATTAGAAGCATTAGGTGAGAAGCAGTAACAGATTAATTATTCTCCGTTAGAATATTTCCCAAAAGGTGCCTCTTTACTGCCCGTGTAATGAACCGGATTTTTTCTTTAAGTGGAAACCGGCTTAAATTAGCCTTTACAACGCCTTTGGTAAGATATGTTTTTTTTGAATAGTCAATGTTTACATCTATCAAAACAGGCTTGCCGGTTGCGGCAATTTCTTTTGCCCCTTTGATAGCATGTTCTATCTGCAAATCGTCAGGCAGTGAAATAAAATGGCAGCCTGTAGCAATGGCAACACCTTCTATTTTTATATCACCAAGTATGGTGCAGGTTTTCCTGTTCATAGGTATCTCCTGAAACTTGCTTATCTGTCCAAGCTCGCCATCATGGAATACAAATACCATAATTCCTAATTGGTTTGTAGCAGCAGTAAGTAGCTCCATACAGGTCATAAGAAATGCCCCATCACCAACAATAGCAACTACCTGTTTATCGGGGTTTGCCAATTTAGCTCCTATTGCAGCAGGAATACAAAATCCCATACAATTAAAATCTGTTGGTGAAATAAATCCTTTGGGGTGATATACAGGGAATAGTTCTGCCGCCAAAAAGGTATGCCAGCCATCGTCTACCACCACTATTGCATCATCATTTATCTGCGAACGTAATTCTTTGAAAAAAAAGCCAGGGGAAACAATATCTTTTTTTCTTTCCTTAGTCCATTCATCAAAATATAATTTTTTGTCACGTGCAATTTTTTCCGTTATAGCCGTTTTATTTAGCCGTGATTGAAATTTCCGGCTGTTAAGTTCGTCAAGCAGTGCATCAAGAGCCAATTTTGAATCACTTTCTATGGTTACTTTAGCAGGATAATTTTTATTGAATACAGCAGGGTTAATGTCAATATGTATAAGATTTTCAGGAACAATAACTCCATAACTTCCTGTTGCCAGCTCCGAAAAGCGCACACCCACTGCCAACAGGCAATCGCAATTTTTAAAAGCATTTTGTCCGGCAGGAACCGCAGATAAGCCAAATCCAACACCTGTATGCAAAGGATGGTTAGCAGGAAAAGAGCTTAAACCCTGAAGGGTTGTTGAAACCGGTGCATTTAGGATATCAGCTATTTTTTTTACAGATTCACTGGCATGTACTGACCCCCATCCAATATAGATTCCCGGATTTTTTGCATTTATCAATAAATCAACAGCTTGTTTTATTGCCGTTAAATCAGCTTTCGGAGTTTTATATTTTTTAATATACTTTTTTATTTCGGATACCGTTCCCTGAAACATTTGTATTTCCACAGGGATTTCAATAAACACAGGGCCTGGTTCACCGCCTGTAGCTATTTCATAGGCTTCATAAATAGTAGGAACAATATCTTCATGCCGCTCAATAAGGAAATATTTTTTTGTGATCCCCTGAATGATTTTACTTAAATCCATTTGATGAAGCTGATAGTGTTTTCCACTATCCCGTCTTGTACCACCGGAAATAATTAACATAGGACTACCATCAATAAAGGCTTCTCCAATACCGCTCATTGCATGTGTTGTACCGGCAGCAGGTACAATAACAATTGTTCCGATGGTATCTGATGAACGGGAAACGCCATCTGCCATAAAAGATGCACCACCTTCATGTGTTACTAACAACGGAGTGATTGTATCCGAATTATTAAGCGCATCATACAGTTCAGTGGTATGTACTCCCGGAATACCAAATGTAAATTTTACACCTATTTGTTCCAATGCGTAAACAGCTAATTCTGCTCCTGTTTTTTTCATGACATGCTTTGTTAGTTATTGATTTTTAACTGATGTTACACAAAATGTATATCCGATTTGGTGCCTATATTTTCTTATCTGTCATTTCGATACCCGCTTTTTCAGCGGGAGAGAAATCTTGCTTCTCTATAGCAAGATGCTTCGCTTCGCTCTGCATGACATTTATTTATGGCAATTAGTTCCTGAAATAGTGTATGCTGCCTCTCTACCAGTTAACACGCAGGTTCCTAAGAATGTTCCTTCTAACGACCGTAATCCATGAATACCGCCTCCTCCAAAGCCTGCGGCTTCACCAATGGCATATAAACCATTGATTGGATGTTGCTCTTTTGTAAGAACCCTGCAATTCAAATCTGTTTGAATACCACCTAAGGTTTTTCGTGTCAGGATATGTTCTCTGATTGCGATAAGAGGCAGCGCTTTTTTGTCATTTATCTTTTGAAACTTACATGTTCTCACTCTGTCGCCTTTGTATTGCCTGATGTGTGCAATACGTCTTAACTGCTCATCATTATGCAATGCCTGTCCCCTGTCAATAGTATTATCATAGGCTTGAACTGCATCTTTTAACAAAGCAAGGTTTACATTGTTTTCGCCCGTCAGGGAATTCATTTTTTTGACCAATTCTTCTATTGAATCGGCAACAACAAAATCTTTACAGTTAGTAATAAAATCATTTACCAATGCCTTATTGCCAAATAAAATAGTTTTCAGAAATGAAAATA
Source organism: Bacteroidota bacterium (assembly GCA_023251835.1). Classification (GTDB taxonomy): domain Bacteria; phylum Bacteroidota; class Bacteroidia; order 2-12-FULL-35-15; family 2-12-FULL-35-15; genus 2-12-FULL-35-15. The sequence goes on from JAHEXZ010000053.1 coordinate 2,631, forward strand.
ATTTTTTATCCCTGATGGCAATGTTGGATTCCGCTCCTGAAGCAGCTAATTCTTTCAAAGCAATCTTCATATTCAGAATCTGCCATGAATATTTTTTTTCCTGTTTGCATATTTCTTCCACTAAAAAACGGGTATCAAAAGCAGTAATCAACGGAACAGAGAATCTTTCACCAGTATATTTAACCCAAAGCGCTGATTTTGGTGGGACTAAACTAATTCCGTGATTTGGAAAATGTGGGCGTGGATGATTCACCCCTGCTGCATAATGCCAGCATTTATCAAGATTGGTAATATTTCCATGCTGTCTGTCTACAGCATCATGTAATAATCCGTCTGCTTCAAGGATGGAGCCATTGAGTATTGTTGCCGGTGGTGTTCCCCAGGGTTTGTACCAGTTTGTTCTCACTTTATCAATACTTCCACATATTCCTCCTGAAGCAATTACTATATGTTCCGCTTCAACAGAAAATAGTTCTCCATTTATTTCATTTACTCCTGTAACACCAGTAGCATTATTTTGATGAACAGTAATGTCAGTTACTTTGTGTTTGAATTTTAAGGTAAGGTTAGCCTTGTTTTTATGGTTTCTGAGCTGTTTTTCAAGTTCTGCAATCAAACCATGACCAGTGCCCCATACCATGTGGAAACGAGGTACTGAGTTGCCAGGCTTATGTAACCCTCTTTCAACCCAATGAACAACAGGGAAAAAGGACACTCCCTGTTGTTTTAGCCAGGAATAGACTTTGTCTGTACATTCGTTGACATATTTCTCTGCCCAACGTTTTGGCCATGTGGCATCTGCTTCAAATTCTGCAAATGAATGCCAGTCTTTTAAGGCTAAGTCAGCACTATCTTTTATTCCTGTTTTGCGCTGTAGGGGAGTATTTACGAAAAACATACCGCCAAAAGATTCTTTTGCCAAACCTCCTAAGCGTTGTTCTTCAGCTCTATCTAATAAAATAACTTTTTTTCCATTGTTCAGCAATTCAAGAGCACAAACCATTCCGGCAAGTCCTCCTCCGGCAATGGCAACATCTGTTTTATAGTTCATCTTTGAAGTATCTATATGTACAACGAATATAGTTAATAATTGATGTTACGCAATGCTAATCTAACCGTTTTCGATTGACCACTAATGGCATATCTGTTATTTATATTTCGACTGAATGACCCGATAGCTAACGGGTTTGCAATAGTTCGACAAGCTCACTAACCATTGCAAACTCATTCGCTCTGTATAATTGTTTGGAACGGTTTTAATTGCAAATATATACATTTTGCGGAACTCATTCAGCCGAAGTAAACTACCATTCCACACCTGAATTTTACTATTTTTGCACTTATGATAAAAGCAAATGATCCTTCTTTAACATCCTGGGTGGATGTACCTTTAAACAGTGATTTTCCGATACAAAACCTGCCTTTTGGTATTTTTAAAACGCAAAGCTCTACGCCTCGTGTTGGTATTGCCATTGGCAACCAGGTGCTGGACTTGTTGATGCTGAATAAACTTGGTTTTTTAAACGATTTTAAAATAGATGATTCTGTATTCAGCAATCCATACATGAATGATTTTATAGCTCTCGGTAAATCATTTTGCAGCCTGTTTCGTCAGCGTATTTCCAATCTGCTGAATGTATCCAATCCTGAGTTGAGGGGCAATAAAGAAGCCAGGTTCAGAGTATTGCATTCTATGAATAACATACAAATGCTGATGCCTGTACAAGTGCGGGATTATACTGATTTTTATTCCAGTATTGATCATGCTACCAATGTGGGAACCATGTTTCGTGATCCCGCCAATGCACTGTTGCCGAACTGGAAGCATTTACCTGTTGGCTATCACGGAAGAGCTTCTTCTATTATTGTTTCCGGAACCCCATTTCATCGTCCGAAAGGGCAAACAAAACCTGCTGATGCTGAATCCCCGGTTTTCGGACCCTCCAAATCCTTAGATTTTGAATTAGAGGTTGCATTTATTATAGGTAAATCAACTGAATTAGGGAAGTCTGTTACTACTGCTGAAGCAGATAACTATATTTTTGGTTTAACACTATTTAATGATTGGAGCGCACGTGATATTCAGACTTGGGAATATGTTCCATTAGGACCATTCTTAGCTAAAAACTTTGCTTCTACCATTTCTCCCTGGGTGGTTACTTTAGAAGCCCTCGAACCCTTCCGTACAGCAGGCTATCAACAAGAGCCGAAAGTATTGCCTTATCTTGAATATACAGGGGAGAAGAATATTGATATACATCTTGAAGTTGTTCTTCAGCCTGAAAAGGGAGAAGAAAACCTTATTTGCCATTCCAACTATAAATACATGTACTGGACAATGGAGCAGCAACTGGCACATCATACTTGTAATGGCTGCAATATAAACATTGGCGATTTAATGGCATCCGGAACTATCAGCGGCCCAACACCTGAATCTTATGGCTCTTTACTGGAACTGGCCTGGAAAGGTACTAAACCGTTGAAGCTAACGGATGGCAGCGAACGTAAGTTTATCCTTGATAATGATACCATAATTTTGCGGGGTTACTGTGAAAAGAATGCTATACGTATTGGCTTTGGAGAGGCGAGAGGTAAGGTGTTACCGGCATTGTAAGAGTCAGAGGATAAAATAGCCACAGATTCGCAGATTTTTTACTCGTATAAATCTGTGAATCTGTGGCATCTTTGTTTTTGGCCAAAATAAGTTAAACGCAAGTGAAAAACAATATAATAGTGGTAACTTCGTTTAAGTTCTATTTTTAACATAAGAAGACATATATACATGGATAAAATAAATATACTATGGGCAGACGATGAGATTGATCTGCTAAAACCACATATCCTGTTTTTAAAAGATAAAGGATACAATGTACAAACTGCCAATAGTGGTGACGAAGTGCTTGAATTGGTTGAAAAAAATGATTTTGGAGTAGTATTGCTCGATGAAAATATGCCAGGACTTTCCGGGCTTGAAACATTAAACCGTTTGAAAGCGAAACATGCTGAGCTTCCGGTAATTATGATTACCAAAAGTGAAGAAGAATATTTAATGGAGGATGCTATCGGCTCTAAAATTTCCGATTACCTGATAAAACCTGTTAACCCTAAGCAAATACTACTTTCATTGAAAAAAACACTGGATAATAAGCGGCTTATCAGTGAAAAAACTACTTCTAACTACCAGCAGGAGTTTCGCCAGATTGGAATGACACTAAGTGACCGCTTATCATGGAATGAATGGGGAGATGTGTATAAAAAGCTGATATACTGGGAATTAGAATTAGACAGCAGCAAGGATGAAAGTATGATGGAAATTCTGAAAATGCAGAAAGCAGAAGCCAATACCCAGTTTTGCAAGTTTATTGAAAATAATTATATCGGTTGGCTGAACGGAAAACAGGCTAATCCTCCTTTGTTTTCACATACCATTTTTAAGAGCAGAGTAGCACCCCTGCTCGATAAAAATGAAACTACATTCCTGATACTGATTGATAATCTTCGTTACGATCAATGGAAGGTCATTCAACCTATTATTTCCGAGTATTTTAAAGTGGATAGCGAAGAGTTATACAGCAGTATTTTGCCAACAGCTACACAATATGCCCGGAATGCTTTTTTTGCAGGGTTGATGCCATCAGAAATTGAAAAACGTTTTCCTAAATTATGGCTGAATGATGAAGACGAAGGTGGTAAAAATATGCACGAGGAAGAATTGTTGCTTGATCAGCTAAAACGTTTGGGTAAAGATATAAAAACGAGCTACCATAAGATTACTAATCATGCCGCTGGTAAAAAACTTGCAGAAAATATCAGTAATCTGATGCAAAATAAGCTGAATGTGATCGTATACAATTTTGTGGATATGCTTTCTCATGCCCGTACAGAAATGGAGATTATCAGAGAGCTTGCAGATGATGAAAAAGCATACCGTTCTATCACCTTATCCTGGTTTGAACACTCGCCATTACATGATATTTTAAAACAAATTGCTGCCAAAAAAGGCAAATTGGTAATTACCACTGATCACGGAACAATTAAAGTTACCGAACCATCTAAAGTGGTAGGGGATAAAAATGTAAATACCAATTTACGGTATAAACAAGGAAAAACTCTTGATTATATGAAAAAGGAAGTATTTGAAGTCAAAAATCCGGCCGACATCTTTTTGCCAAGACAACATGTAAGTACCACTTTTGTATTTGCTAAGGAAGACAAATTTTTTGCTTATCCGAATAATTATAATTACTACGTTAGCTATTATCGTAATACTTTCCAGCATGGTGGTATATCTTTGGAGGAAATGATAATTCCATTTATGACATTGAGCGCTAAATAGTTATATACACTGAGCGAATGAGTTTGCCGTCTTTCGCAAACTCATTTCAGCCGAAATATATTATAGGTGGTGGAAAAACTGGTTTAAGATGGTAGAGCAAATTTCTTGTCGGATAAAAACAATAACTTTGTGCCCAAAATTAATTTTATCCAGCCATGAAATTGTTTCTACCACTATTGTCTATAGTAATTTTGTTAAGTAAACAACTAACTGCACAACCAATAAACCAACAAAAAGGAGAGCCATTTGAAGGTATTGACCAATCATGGCAGAATGGTGGTGACCGCAGAGATTCTTCCGTTTTTAAAAATTTAAAATATTTTACACCAAGTATTCTGCTCGATGTAAATTATACTTATTCCTTTAATAACCCTAATGATAATACTGTTGTAGGTTCAACAGCATTAGCCCGAAACAATGAAGTAGAATTATCAGCACTACATTTTGGTGGTGATATCAGCTATGAGGGTGCCAGGGCAAGGTTTATGACCCAATTCGGAACACGTTCTGTTGTTGTACCAAGAAATGATGGGAGTCCTTATCGGGGACAATATCAGTTGGCGAACGTATATCGTTATCTGAGCGAGGCGTATGCGGGTTACCATTTTAATAAATGGTATGGCATTAATATAGATGCCGGGATGTTTATGTCTTATCTTGGGCTTAATTCTTATTATCAACCTGAAAATTGGGAGTATCAGGCATCTTTTACATCAGACAATACTCCCTGGTTTTTTAACGGACTTCGTGTTCAGCTATATCCGACTAAGCATTTAAAAATAGAACCATGGATTATCAATGGCTGGCAGAGTTATGGAAAATTTAATTCAATGCCGGGCTTTGGAGGAAATATCACCTGGATACCAGGCGATAATTTTAAAATACTTACAAATGATTATTATGGAACTGACGTAGGTGGATTGCCCCAAAGGAAACGTTTTCATTCGGATAACAGCATACTTGTACGTTACTTTAACAGACCTGAATCAAAAGGAATCAGTCGGGCTGCATTTTCTTTAACTGGAGATTTTGGATTTGAAAAAGGTGGAGGAGTGAATGGCTTTAAAAACGGAGATTCTATTGAAGGTACCGCCCAATATTTTACAAGTATCATGTTTTACAATCGTATTTGGTTTCATAATAATAAGTTGGCCTGGACTTTTGGCGGAGGGTATATGACAAACCCGGGACGCTATCTGGTATTATACCCAACTGGTCAGGCAAGCCCTTTACCAAACCCAAACAATCCCACACAAACAGAAGGTGCTTTTCCGTTTAGTGCAAACCCTGGTGATAAGTTTTCGGGTTGGGATACATCTACAAATTTAGACTGGATGCCCAACCAAAGTATTACTTTTCGTATAGAATTTGTTCACAGAGAATCAAGTGTTCCATATTTTTCCGGACCAGGAGGAGTAACGTCTCAAACAGGATTTTCAACCATTCCATTAGATCCAAACTGGCGACCCGACCTGGTAAAATCAGAGAATAGGGTTATTGTAGCTATCTTATTCAGGATTTAGAAAAATTAGCTTCTAACTTTACCCGTATTCTTTACAGGCTATGCAATCCATTACTATCAATAATTTATCAGAGCTTCCTGCTATTGCAGGCCAATTATTACAGGCATATAAAGATGACAGGATATTTGCATTTTATGCTCCAATGGGAGCAGGAAAAACTACGTTTATAAAAGCCTTATGTGAACAGCTTGGGGTATATGATACCATAAGCAGCCCCACTTTTTCCATAGTAAATGAATATTTAGCTGCCAACGGGGAAAAAATCTTTCATTTTGATTTTTACAGAATCAAATCAGTAAATGAAGCATATGATATGGGATATGAAGATTATTTTTATTCCGGTGCATATTGTTTTATTGAATGGCCCGAAAAAATTACAGAATTACTTCCTCCTGACTACATAAAAGTAAGTATAAAAGTTGGTGAAAAAGAACAACGTATTTTTACTATTGAAAATATGTAAAGTATTGTTTTTTAGCTATTTAATATCGAATACTTTTTATAGTGGTATATAATAATTATTCAAGTTCTTAAAACTAAAATACAATTTCATTAACATTTCTCATTTAATAACTACTTAACAGGTATCATTTTTAGTGTGAGTATGATTTTATAGATTTGTAGTTAGTTCATATTTATACCCCACAGGAAAATGAAAACATCTAAAGACATTCTGGCATCGCTTACACAAACGGCCCTGGTGCCGCAAGAGGAAATGCTTGAAATAGGCCGTAAAAAAAGTAAACTATATATTGGTATACCAAAAGAAATTTCTTTTCAGGAAAATCGTGTGGCATTGGTTCCTGATGCAGTTGCCTTACTTGTAAACAACGGGCATCATATAGTTGTTGAAACTAATGCAGGTAAGATGGCTAATTTTCAGGATCATGATTACAGTGAAGCAGGTGCAGAGATTGTTTATAGTCCTGAAGATGTATATAAGGCAGATATTGTTTTAAAAGTAGCTCCCCCCTCTCAGCAGGAAATAGATATGATGCAGCGTAATCAAACACTTATTTCTGCATTACAGCTTACTGTTCAGCCTGAAGATTTTTTGAAAAAACTTATTGCAAAAAAGATTACTGCAGTGGCTTTTGAATGGATAAAAGATGATGATGGTATATATACAGTAATACGCTCTATGGGCGAAATAGCAGGAAGTACCTCCATATTGATTGCTGCCGAATATCTGAGTAATGTAAATAACGGACAAGGTTCCATTTTAGGTGGTATATCGGGTATTTCACCAACGGAGGTAGTGGTTTTGGGTGCCGGAACTGTTGGTGAATTTGCAACACGTGCTGCACTTGGATTAGGAGCCTCTGTAAAAGTGTTTGACAATTCTATTTACCGTTTAAGACGTTTACAAAGTGATATAGGAACACGTATATTTACATCTGTTATTCAGCCAAGAGTATTAGCAAAACATTTAAAAACGGCTGATGTAGTTATAGGCGCTATACGCGCGCCTCATGGTCGTACTCCTTTGGTGGTTACTTCCGGAATGGTAAGTGAAATGAAGGTTGGCTCTGTGATTGTTGATGTGAGTATAGATCAGGGAGGATGCTTTGAAACATCGGAGGTAACTAACCATTCTAAGCCTGTTTTCCGTAAATATGGGGTTGTTCATTATTGCGTGCCTAATATTGCTTCACGTGTTTCACGAACCGCATCCTACGCATTAAGCACCATTTTTGCTCCTATATTAATGAATGTTGGGGAAGAAGGCGGATTAAAAAATCTATTGCGCAGAGATGAAGGAGTACGTAACGGTATTTATATATACAATGGAGTACTTACCAACAGAGTGTTAGGGGAATTGTTTAAACTGCCTCATAAAGATATTAACCTGCTGATGCCAGGGATATAATTGAATTGGCGATTTGGAGAATTATAGAATTGTTGAATTAAAGAAGTAACATCTAATCCACCAATTCTATAACTCTCCAATTTCAAAAAGTACCAATTCACTGATTCTCTAACTTTCCAATTATAAGAAAATGGCTATTCCTGGTAAAAATGCTGATTTAATAAGACGTTTAAAGCTCTATGGTTTTGGCTTTTTGCTGGGCCTGCTTGTGGTTAGTTTTATATACAAAGGCAAAGGATGCAAGCTTCCCGGATCTATAAAACTGGAAGAATTGAGTTTACAGAAGCTGGAATATACCCTGCATGGAGAATGCCGGATGAAATGTCGCAACATAAGTGAGGGAGATGTAAAACAACTGTTTAAAAGTGGGAAAGTAAATTATGATAAAAGCGAGGTTCATGGAAAACCTTGTCCTACCTATGCTGTAGAAGGTAAAACTGCTTCAGGTAAAGAGTTGCGTGTTGTTATTGCTGATTGCGATACGATATCAAGAGTTGTTACTGCTATTGATTTAAAAATGGAGAATGACAGCTGTGAATGCCAATAAAGACCTTGTATCTTCCTTTAATTATACTGAGTTATTAAATTTGTAGCGACCGCCTTCAACTTTATCACCATGATAGCCGGCAGAATAAATCAATTGTGGTTTTCTCTTTTTTTTCTTTTGCTTATAAATTTTTCAGCAGGGCAGGAACAAATAAAAATATTTAAACCTGCAAATTGCGATAATTCCAATTCGAATGCCAATCCTGATTATATTAACAAGTATAAAAAGATTGAAACTTATATTCCCGATGAGAACAGTCCGGTTAAACATATACGTATTGCTGTAAATATATTTACGGGGCCAGGTACCATACAGCATGCCGATACAACTATTGCTGCAGTGAAGCAAGTGATAGCGTGGTTGAATGATTTTTATGCACGTGTAGATTCTGCCACATATCCTATTGCTGGTGTTCCATGGCTCAGGGATACTAAAATTTGTTTTGATTTGGATGAAAGAATATTTTTTTATGAAGGAACAAAACTGTATACTACTACTACAATAAATCAATTAGAAAAACATGTTGC
>JAHEXZ010000053.1:11443-13866 GCA_023251835.1 Bacteroidota bacterium
ATATCAGTTCAGTGAATCCAAGTTATGTAAATACACAAACGCTTGTTCATGAATTAGGCCATTGCTTAGATTTGCTTCACACTTATGAGCCTTCGTGTTGCCACGAAACATGTAACATATCTGATCCCGAATATTTGTATGATTTATTTGGATATAATCCTCCATCTTATTGTTGGGAAAAAGGACATTTTGGTTGTAAAATTACTCCTGGTGAAAATACCTGTACCAATAATATTATGGGTGGAAATAATATGCTTCACTATTATTTTTCACCTATGCAGATGGGAAAAATGCACAGGTCGTTATCCATAAAATCAGGTAAGAAATATGTAAAGGAAGATGTATATGACAATAGAGTATGTAAAATAAAAGAAAATGAAACATGGAATTTTGATATCAGATGTTATAGTGATATTATTGTTGAGCGTGGGGCAACACTCACCGTAACAGGAAAAATTACCATGCCTGAACAGGGAAAAATTGTTGTTAAAAGAGGAGCTAAGTTAATTGTTGATGGTGGAATTATTACCGGTATAAGACAAAAATGGGGAGGCATGGAGATTAAAAAGAACAGGAATGGAATACAACATTTATTAGGTAGGGAAGGAGAAATAGAATTAAAGAATGGAGCAGTGATTGAAAATACTGGTAAATTAGGAAAATAAATGAGAACCCTTTTAATATTACTATTTCTGTTTTTTATGTTTACCGCTTATTCACAAAAATATAAAGTGAATCATAGTGGGGCAGGTACTATTGAAAATAGTAATGGAGAACTGCTTCATCAGGGAAATTTTCAAAATGGCTATGCCCTTGTAAAAAAAGTTGATTTATGGGGAATTATTGACAGCACCGGTACAGTTGTTATACATCCCCGCTATATTGAAGCACCATGGACAGAACTGGAAGATTTACGGCTTGGCCACATAAGTGGCCTTTTAAATAAAGAAGGGAAATTTGCTGTAATCGACTCTGTCAAGGATAGTATATACGTAGCCCAGTCCAAAAATGATACACCACCGCATAGTTATACTGGAACATGGCTGCGTTATAATAAAGATGGTAAGATTATTTCAAAAGTTAGTTATAGGAGTGGCAAGCCAGACGGGGAATGGTTTGAAGAACATGAGAATGGTTATCCTGCTTCAAAAGGCTTTTTTAAAAACGGTAAGAAAGAAGGTGAGTGGAAAGAATATTATAAGAATGGGCAATTACGAAAAAAAGAAAATTACGTCAATGGAAAACAAGAGGGGGGACAGGTGGAATACGCAGAGAATGGTCAATTGCTGAGGAAAGGAAAAGATAAAGCAGGAAAAGAAGAAGGAGAGTGGATAGAGTATTATGATAATAAGCAATTACGTGAGAAAGGAATTTATAAGGAAGGTAAAGAAGAGGGAGAATGGGTTTATTATCATGAAAATGGGCAGTTAAATGTAAAAGGTATTTATAAAAGTGGAAATAAGGTTGGTGCCTGGATATTCCACCATGAGAATGGACAAGTAAGTTCAAAAGAAAATTACAAAAATGGAGATCCGGATGGCGAATGGATAAGTTATGATGAGAAAAAATAGCTAATAGAGAGAAAAATATTTGAAAATGGAGTTGAGGTTTCTACTGGTCCACAAAAAAAATAAGAGCCTGTAAATAATTCTCTCAATTATCTATTTTATGATGTAAGGATTGTTCGGCAGAATATTTAATTATTTCTTTTGCTTCTTCATCACCCAAATAATTATCAATCATTGTGTGTCCCAGATAGATTAACGGAGTTAATATAACAGCAATTATTAGTTTAAATGTATAGCCTGTTAATGCTGCATTGATAAATACGGCAGTTGTCATCTTTCCGGGAAGCCAGAAAGCGATTCCTAATACTATAAACGTATCTACTAATTGGGAAATTACTGTAGAACCAGTGCTTCGTAGCCATATCATTTTGTTACCCGTTTTGTTGCGTAACATCCAGAAAATAAATACGTCAATAAACTGGGAGGTTAAAAAAGCAACAATGCTGCCAATGATGATCCATAGGCTTTGCCCGAATACTGCATAAAACTGCGAATCAGTAACAGTGGAAATACCCACCGCAGCAGGTATGTTGATTGCTGCAAATAATATAACAAATGCATAAGCTATTAAAATGGCAGTAATTAGGGATAGCTTCCTTACACCGGCTTTGCCGTAATATTCATTGATCAGATCTGTTGTTAAAAATACCACTGGCCAAGGGATGATACCTATGCTCATAATAAATGGCCCTATTTGTATCAGCTTGCTGCCAATCAGCTCTGCAACAATTGCATTTGTAATAAAAATACCCGCAAGTAGTATAAAAATAAATTCCCGTTTTGATTTAAACATGGAAGCCCCTCCAAAGAGGCTATCTAAAAAGTATAAATTTCTATGTTTATGTCATGTTGAGC
>JAHEXZ010000053.1:13966-37038 GCA_023251835.1 Bacteroidota bacterium
GTAGCGAAATATCTTGCTAATCAATGGAGAAGATTTCTCACTGCGTTCGAAATGACAGATAGAAGCGGCTTTATAGACAGTCTCATTTATGATGTAATTGTATTTAGAAATTCTTCAATAGCATTGTAAACATACGTTAAATCTTCTGTGCTAATACAGTATGGTGGTAATATATATACTATATTTCCCAATGGTCTTAAAATAATTCCTTTTGAAATAAAGAACTCTGATATATAATCGGCCAATGAGTTGAGATAATGCGTTTGTTCGTTGGTCTTTATTTCAAAAGCAATGATGGTGCCTAACTGGCGTGCATCAATCAGTGCCGTATGCGATTTTATTTTTTTTAGAAATAAATGATGTTGTTGTTCAATATGTTTAATATTTTCAATTGTTTGAGGTTGGTCGAACAGATAAAGGCTTGCTAAAGCCGCTGCACAGGATGTTGGATTGGCTGTGTAAGAATGACCATGAAAAAAAGTTTTCATTTTATCGTCACTTAAAAAAGCATCATAGATAAATTGTGCACAGGATGTTGCGCCCAACGGAATTACACCACCGGTAAGCCCCTTACTCATACATATAATATCAGGTTTTTCTTCCAGATAATCGCTTGCAAAAAATTTACCTGTACGTCCAAATCCGGTCATCACTTCATCGGCAATAGTAATTACATTTTTAATACGACATTCTTTTATCAATTCATCCAATATCGTTGCCTGATACATCACCATACCACCAGCCCCTTGTATTAAAGGTTCAAAAATAAAAGATGCAATGTCATCATTCTGCAACACTTTCTTTAATGCATCCAAAGAGCTTTGTTCTTTACCTTTTAAAGGAACCGGTATATGAATAACATCAAATAATAATTTTGAAAAAGGGAGATTGAATGCATTACGTGCTCCAACTGACATTCCTCCAAACGTATCACCATGATAACCATTTTCAAATGCAATTACTTTTATTTTTGAAACAGACTGGTTACTCCAATACTGAAAAGCCATTTTCAAGGCCACTTCCACAGCTGTAGAGCCATTGTCAGAGTAAAATATTTTTGATTGATTAGAAGGCAGGTGTGTTAATAATTGCTCTGCCAGTTGTACCGCAGGTTCATGAGTAAAGCCTGAAAATAAAGTATGTTCGAGGGTTTGTAATTGTTCTGAAATTTTTTTTGTCAGATAAGGATGACAATGGCCATGGATATTTACCCACCAGGAAGAAATTCCATCAATATACTTTTTGCCCTGTTCATCAAAGAAATAAGTCCCTTCTGCTTTTACAATGGCAATGGGTAAAGGGGCAGTTTTCATCTGGGTGAAAGGGTGCCATATCACATTTTTATCTCGTTCCTGAATATTCATTCGGACCCCGTTTTTATATGCTAAAATTTTTTCAAAATACGTTTAGCCCGTGCATGGAAGGTTATGCTTACAAAGTCCATGGTAAACCGTATCAATTACTTTAGTTCTGGTAATGTATATTTGCGGTTCTCATTTTCTTTTTTCAGGTAATCCATCAATGGCGAAAAATAATCCAGCATAGCCTTGGCGCTTAAATCACTGCCTGTTTTTTCTTTTAACATCTCTCTCCAGTCTTTGCTGGCTCCTGGAGTCATAATACCTGAAATAAACTTTCCTACCTCCTTATTATCATAATAATTAGTAGCATGAGGATCCTGATGTAAAATAGTTGTAGCGATATGATCGTGTAACTGAAATAATAGTATAGATGAAAGTGCATAGTCATAATATTGTGCAGGATCATCATTAATATGTGTTTTAGTGGCAGCATCGCAATAGTCTTCTCCTCTGGTAGTTGGCGGTGCAATTCCCTGGTATTGTGCTGCAAGCTCCCACCAGCGTTTATTAAGCTGGTCTGAAGGTAAATTGTTTGCATAAAAATCATGTTCAAACATACTCATTGTTCCTGTGCTGAATGGGATAAACACTACATAGTTTAAGGCTTCTTTAAGTAATTTTTGCATTTCGTCTGATTTATTGCCTTTTGGGATAAGGTTCAAATTTTCCATAAAAGGTTTTTGCATTGCAGCCATTCCCATCATGGTTCCTAAAGCCTCATGATAAGCTCTGTTAGCGCCTTCTCTCAAAAGAATAGGTACATCAGGGTTGCTATAAGACAAGTAATAATAGATATGTCCCAGCTCATGATGCGATGTTTCATACCATTCACTGTTTGGGATAACACTCATCAATGAACGTACATCTTTATCATAGTCCATATGCCAGGCTGAAGCATGGTTGTTCTTTTTATATTTAGCATCCTTTGGAAGCGGGTATAAATCAGATTTTTCCCAAAATGTTTTTGGCAGTTCCGGGAATCCGAGGCTTACATAAAACCGTTCTCCTTGTTTTACAATCCATTCAGCATCTTTTGTTTTTAAAGCGCTGTCAAGATTAATGCCTTTTACTTCTATCAGGCTGCTCCAATCCTGCCCCCAACGGTTAGGCAGCCAGTGCGCAGGAATAAGGTCCGGCACTTCTTTCACATTAAATTTTTTTGCCAGTTCATAACGTGCATACGTATGTAGTTCACGGAAAAGCGGATATAATTCTTTATTAAATTTTTGAAGCATATCTATCATTTCCTGTGTGGTCATGCCGTATTCAGAAACCTGGTATTCAAAATAATCTTTGTATCCAAGTCCCTGAACAGTTTTATTACGCAAATCGCGCAAATTCATCAAACCTGTTTTTAGACCTTTACCAACTTCTTTACTTGCTTCCCATGCTTTCTGACGTTTCGCCATATTTTTTTCTGAGGCCAGAATTTCATCAATGTCATTTGTAGAAACCGATTTACCATCAATTTTGAAATCAAAACCAAAAAGGTCTTCAGTTTGTTTGGTTTCTGCTTTGATACGCGCTTTTACAACCTCCTGGAGAGTACCCGGATTGTTTGCTGCTTCGTATAAAATGCTTTTTAGTTGTTTTCCCTGTAACTGGCTAAGATTATCCTGCTGTTTAAGGTATTGAGTTGCTTTTTCAATATTAAAACTGCTGCCCGTAAACTCAGCCAATGCTTCCTGGGCTTTATTATTAGCAACCGAGTTACTAGAATCACCTTCAACAATATGAGTTTGTGTAAGCCATGAAGTTTCATTGGCAATTGTATTCAACTGCTGATATTTTTTGTTATAATCGTTCAGGTATGTTTGAATGCTATCTTGCAAAGCTTTATTGATGTTATTGGAACCGCTTTTATCATTGCTACAGGAATATATGGCCAAAATACCAGCTAATAGGATATAATTTTTTTGCATAAAATTAATTTTTAAGGTGAGCGAAGGTAGTAAAAAATTGGGTTTGCCGGTTTTTGTAAACGGTTCGGCTGAGCTCACCGAAGCCTCGTTCGGTTGAGGTATATGTAAATTCGTTATTGAGGTTTTACCATAGCAACGTAATATTTCCATTCAGATTAACTACTTTACCATTATTCAGCTTCACATAAGCTTTCCAGACGTAAACATCCTGCATACATAAAGTGCCTTTATAATAACCATCCCAGCCTTGTTTTATATCAATGGATTCAAACATTTTTTCTCCCCAGCGGTTATATATCTCTAATTTATATTCAATTACTCCTGTAGTATAAGGAAAGAAAACATCATTTTCGAGATCATTTATATTATAAGAGCCTCCGGGTGAGCCATCGGGGTTAGGAGTAAATACATTAGGGAAAGTAACATCTGCATCCGTTATAATTTGTGCATACGTAGTATCAAGGCATCCATTTTGAGCCATTGCAATAAGCTGTATCTGGAAAACACCCACTGTTGTATAGGAATATTGAGGGTTTACCTTTGTAGATGTTCCCCCGTCCCCAAATGTCCAGGTATAAGAATTTGCTCCCGTAGATTGATTACTCAAAATTAGAATGTCATTTGGTAATTCGAGTTGAGTAGAATTAGCCGAAAATACTGCCGTTGGAGCAAGAATACCGGCAATGGTCATTGGAGTTGCCGCATTATTATTGGTGCATCCGGCAGTTGTAGTAACAGTTAAGCTGATGAGATAAATACCTGCCTGATTGTACGTATGTGAAGGATTTTGTATTGAAGATGAATTGCCATCTCCAAAGTTCCAGCTCCATGTTACAATTGGATCATTTGGATTTATCGCAACAGAACTATCAGTAAATAACATTACTCCCGGAGCACAAACTATGTTTGAATCAGAAACAAAATCAACAGTTGGTGGAGGAGTTATATAAACAGTAACGGAATCACTTACTGATAAACCACAGGAGTTGGTGACAGTAACTAAATAAGTGGTGTTTTGTGTGGGTGTAACAGTATATAAGCCTGTTCCATTTCCTAAACTATTATTCCATTGGTAAGTTAAAGTACCTGTTTGACCATAGGTTTCAACATATACGGAGGCGCTTTGACCAAGGCAAATAGGGGAGGTGGCATAGGCTTTAATGTTTGAGCTGTCTATAGAATATACAACAGCCGAAATAGCGGCTGGTGTTCCTGGACAACCCAACTGGTCATAGGCAACCACAGTGTATGTAATGTTACTTGCCGGAGTAATGTTTAGTGTTCCTGAATTAATAGCTCCTGAAGGTTGCCACGCGTAATAATAGTTTCCTCCTCCACCTGCGGCTGTCGCAGAGAGTATTGTGGACTGACCCGGACATAAGGTATCATTTGCTCCACCAATTGTTATCACTTGTGATGGCCCTGCAATAGTGGTATCGCTATTAGTAGTGCATCCATTGGCATCTGTACATACAACAGTATGTGTGCCGGCACTAAGATCGGTTGCAGTGCTTGTTGTTTCTCCTGATGAAGACCATAAATACGTGTAAGGAAGAACGCCTCCTGATGCAATAACGGACGCGCTTCCATATCCACCAAAACAAACTGGGTTTATAATGGTATCCATGGTAGAAAAAAATGGTAAAGGCTCACTGATAGTTGCTGAAATATCGGAAATACAGCCATTTTGGTCGGTTACAGTAACAGTATGTGTACCTATAGCCAGGTTAGTTGCTATTGATGCAGTAGCACCTGATGGAGTCCATGAATAGAAATAGCCAGGCCCCATACCACCAGATGCAGCAATAGAAATACTTCCTGTACTGCCACCATTGCATAAAACATCAGTGAGGGAAAGTACTGTAATATCAATAGCCGCAGGTTCAGTTATAGTGGCGGAATCAATCACCTGACACCCTGTAGCATCTGTTACACTAACTGTATACGTACCGGCAGTCAATGAAGATATGTTTAAACCATTGCCCCCGGAAGGTGTCCAGTTAATAGTATATGGCGTTGTTCCCTGGCTGATAGTTATTGCTGCGGAGCCATCATTCTCTGCATAGCAGGAAACATCAGCAAAAGATGAAACAGTAATTACAGGTGAGGAGTCATTCAGTGTTGCAGATAAGGTAAGTGTACAATTTGTTGCATCCGTTATCAGTAATGTAAATGTTCCAGGCCCTATATTTGTAATTGTTGAATTAGTTGAGTTTCCCGGAGACCAGAGATAAGTGTAAGGTGAAACACCTCCAGATAATTGTGGAATAATAGAACCATTGGCTAAACCGCAAGATGGATCTATTGCTACCAAACTGCCATTGAGAACCGGGGACTGTATTATATCTACTGATAGATTTACCTGACAGTTGTTAGTATCCGAAACCAAAACGATATAGTTTCCAATGGAAAGCCCGGAGGCTGTATCGTTTGTTGATATTGCGGGGTTCCATAGATACGTATAACCTGGCGTTCCACCTGTAGGGTGCATGATTACAGTACCTGTGGCAGCTCCAAAACAGGAGGGAAGAGATACATTGCTGGTGGCAGATAATGGTTGAAAAGGCTCCGTAATTGTTATGGATGTGGATGTTGTACATCCTGCAAAATCTGTTGTTGTTACTGTATAAGTTCCAGCGGTTAGGTTTGTTTCTATTGCACCATTACCGGCTATAGGAAGCCAGCTATAATAATAAACAGGTGTACCTCCGCTTGTTGTTATTGTTGCTGCACCATCACCGCCTCCGAAACAACTTACATTGTGTACAGAGTCTATTACAGTGGTTAACTGAACAGGTTCTATAATAACAGATGTTGTAGTTTGAACACAATTATTACTATCTGTAACTTGCAATGTATAAGTGTTTGCTGAAAGATTGGTTGCCGTTGCTGTTGTGATAATACCCGGCAACCACTGGTAGCTATAACCAGGAGTTCCACCCGATACACTTGCAGCTGCTGTTCCATCATTACCTCCAAAGCAAGTTACACTGGTTATAGTTGTAGCTATTGTAATAGGAACAGGTTCTGTAAGGGTAGCAGTTGCTAATGATTGACAGCCTGCCTGGTCGGTAACTGTTATTGTATATGAACCTGCTGCCAGCCCCGTTGCTATTGAATCGGTTCCACCGGAAGGTGCCCATAAAAAGGAAAAAGGCCCCGTACCTCCGGTAACACCAGCCGTTATACTACCATCAGCCCCTCCCTTACAACTTATATTTGTAGCTGATAAAATGCTTGCTGCTGAAGGCGAATTTTCATTGATATTTCCCCATTGAGTTGCAGTACATCCGGTTATATCAGAAACAGTAACATTGTAGGATCCTGAATATAATCCGGCAGCTACTGGGCTTGTTCCACCCGATGGAGACCATTGATAGGTATACGGCCCGCTTCCTCCAGTAACAGAAACAGAAGTTTGCCCGTTAGCTACTCCACAATCTGCGTTAGTAGTTGATGTAACTAATACCATTTGGTCAGGCTGGCTTACAGTTGCCGAATTAGTGGCCATACATCCTAATGTATCTCTCACTGTTACTGTATAAGTTCCGGCAGCAAGGTTAGAAACATTTTGAGTGGTACTATTGCCCGGCAACCAGATGTAGGAATAAGGCATTGTTCCGCCCGATGGAATTGATGAAACAGAACCATCTGCCAATCCATAGCAGGATACATTGGTAGCTGAAACAGCAGCAGAAACAAAAGCTGCCGGCTCTGTAATGGCAACAGAGTTTGTTGCAGTACATCCTGAATTATCAGTTACCGTTATGGTATAGGTTTGAGCTGTGAGATTTGAAATGAGGGGTGTAATGGAGCCATTATTCCAGGAATAAGTATAGTTGGGTACACCTCCTAAAACGTTGGCTGTAACTGTTCCATCATTTCCATTTTTACAACTGACATTTTTCTGACTGATAAAATTAACTGTTAAAGGAGGTGGCTCTGTTATAGTAACAAAAGAGGTTATCTGACAGCCCTCCAAATCGGTAACTGTTAATGAATAGGTACCATTAGATAGGTTGGTAATACTATTGGATGTTAATGCACCCGGCTGCCATAAATAACTATATCCGGAAGTGCCTCCTGAAATTATTGCCGTTGCTGTTCCGTTATTGGCGGAATTACATATTATGTTAGTAGTTGTGATGTTGGCAATAAGTACTGCTGAAGGCTGACTGATTGTTGCAGTGGCAGTTGCAGTACATTGATTGAAATCTGTAACTGTTAAGGTATAAGTACCGGCCTGCAAGCCTGGTACATTAGGAGATGAAGCTCCTGAACTCCAACTATAAGTGTAAGGTATAGTACCTCCGGATATAGTTGAGGCTACTGTACCATCACTCCCATTAAAGCAATTTACATCGGTAGAACTAATTACAACTACTATTGGTGATGGTTCAGAAATAGCATAGGATGGTGTTAGTATGCAGCCTTTAGCATCTGTAACTGTTACTGAATAAGTCTGAGCTGTGAGGCCGGATATAGAAGATGTTGTTGAACTATTGTTCCAGGAATAGGTATAAGGCGATGTACCGCCCGTTGGCGTGAGGGCTATGGAACCATTGTTTCCTCCAGGACATTTTACCTGAATAACAGATGAAGCCAATGCAAGCGGAAGAGGCTGTGCAATGCTGACTGAATTCGTTGATGTACAACCAATCCCGTTTTTAATTGTTACAGAATAAGTCCCTAATGGTAAGTTTGTTGCTGTTGCTGCTGTTTGAATAGGTACAGTATTCCAGGAATATAAGTAAGGAGGGGTAGTGCCTGTAACAGAAACAGTTACAGAACCATCACTTCCACCGAAACAACTTACAGATGTTGTGATAAATGAAACAGCATCTGTAAATCCAACATAATTAATTCTTACAACATCTGATACTGGGGAACATGAACCTATACCGGTTGTTGTTAAAGTTAAATCAACGAAACCGGCAGCTAAATCAGCAGCAGTAGGAGAGTAGCTTACTCCTGAAAGGGTGGTATTATTAGGACTGAACGTTCCTGCCCCACCAGACCATATACCTCCACTCGCCCCGTTAACAACTCCATTTATAGTTGTAATCGGATTCTGGCTACAAACCGTTTGATCCGGCCCTGCATTGGCAGACGGTGAAACAGAATAAGAGGTTACCGTAACTGTAGCATAAACTGGTGAACAGTCAGTAGCATCTGTTACTTTAACGGTGTAAACTCCACTGCCAACAGTGATGGTTTGTGAGGGATTAACATTGTTCCATAAATAAGTATAGGGAGGGGTACCTCCATTTGCTGTAGCGGTGAGTGCTATGGAGCTTTGCCCCGTACAAAGTACCGGTGTTGGTGGCGTAATAGCTATTGTTAGTTGAGGATTAAAGGTAACTCTCACTGTATCACATACATTGACTGGGTTGCAAGAAAGAGATAAACCGCAAACCTGGTAGTCAACATAGGGTGGGGCTCCAATTGTTGGTGTAATACTTGGATTGTTACATCCGGAAGTACAGGATAAATAGCTGTTATATGCTCCAACAGTACCGGGAAAAATAGAATTCCAGGTAATTGTAGAAGTATTGTAATTGGTAGCTGTAAATTGACGAATGCAACCAACATTAAGGTTAACAGCAATATCTGCTCCGGCACTGGGTGGTCCTACGCTGGAAAAACTTCCCGCTTCTAAAAACACTCCTGAATCAAAAATGTGGTCTCCACCATCACCAATAGCAAGTTTTATGTGATAGGTTTGCCCGCATTGTACGGCCGTAATGGCTGTAAGGGGAACTGTAAAGCCGTCATATTGGACAGTCTGCCCATTAGGAGCCGTGCCAGTTCCCCAACCATTACCATTATCGAAATAATAGGTACCATGGTTGTATAAATTAACGTTAAACATTGTAACCGGGAGTGCTGTACCCGGAATTAAAGCGATATTTTTAGCATTGTTGGTAAAAGTTCCCGAAATCCCCGGCCCGCTGATAAAAAAGCCAAAGCCATCATTAATACCTCCGGGCCAAGAGCTTACATATTCCATATATTCCTCAGAACCAAATACATAACTAAATTTTAATGTGTCAGAAACAGGTACAAAATCAAATTCCAGGATGGCTACATCATAACTATGTGTGGGGCTCATTATCTGGTCGAGATCTGCATCGCCTGGTCGGTTATTGTTTGTTGATTTACTTCCTGTATTATTTGAACCAACAGCATTTGAAATATTTCCGGAAGACATAATAACACCTGAAGCCAAACCTATATTGGATGATGATCCATTGAAAGAACCAATTGCAATAGAAACTCCATTATAAGTAATGTTGGATGCTGTTACGCCACTGCCCAGCAATATAGTTTGCACCAACTGGGCGGGAGTTAAAGAATTGTTTACGCTTAATTGTGCTTGCAGAGAAAATGAAAAAAAAAGCAAAATTGGCAGTATAACTCTCATAAAAAAACAATAATTCTTTGTAAGTTTTATCATTATTGTTTTGTGTTGTTATGTCATCAAAGTAACACACTTTTTACGAAATACACAACAGATGGTTTCTGAAATATAAAGAGCTTATTTAAATTTTTCACAAGTTATCCTGGCATAGCTCTTTTATTGGCAATAATGTATTATCTTTGCTGTTTTTTAACAGCAAGATTCATGTGGTTATAATATTGAATATCAGATGTTTTATATGATAAGAAAAGAATGTACCCTCCTTCTTTTTTATTTATGCTTCTTTTTGTTCTTATGTTCAAAAGACAGTGAGGCCAATTGTAATAATATAAATTCGTCCTTTACCACCTCTCAAACAGTAATTTGCGGCCCTTCTTCCGCTGTTATCAGCTTTACTAATACAAGTACAGGTACCGGGGCTGCTGGTGCTATGTATTCATGGTATTTAAATGGTGTATTGTTTGCCAGTACTACAGGGTTAACTGCTCCTGCAACTTCTACCATATCAACAGTTGGTACTTATACATATATGCTTGTTGCGTTTGATTCAGAAGTTCCATGTAATGATACGGCAATTGTGAATGTATTTATTCGTCCGGTTCCTGTTGCAAATTATACATTCATTAATAATCAATGTGGAAACAATGCTGTGCCCTTTATAAACACATCAACAGGAACAGGAACTTATACTACCTATGCCTGGAGCTTTGATGATGGAGGAACATCAACATTACAAAACCCTGCACATGCTTATACTTCGGCAGGAACATATAATGTTCAATTGACGGTGACAAATGGAACAGGCTGCACAAACTCAATAACTCAAGCTGTTAGTGTAATCAATGCACCTGTTGCCGGTATTGGAGGTGATGATGGTGATGGTGATACGGAATATTGTTTACCACCTGCTGATACAAGCACATCTGAAGTAGTGACGTTTTCTAATTTTTCAACAGGAGCAACCTCCTTTAGCTGGAATTTTGGTGATGGAAGTCCTATATATACTACAACATCTTCAGCAAGTTTTCAACATACCTATGCCAGTTATGCCACTTTTCATGTTACCATGATAGCAACAGGGGGTAATGGATGTTCTGATACCGCAACGCTCCAGGTAGTATTTGACAAATTCGTTTCTGCCTCATTTGTTGTTTCTTTACCTGAGTTTTCAGGCTGTATTCCACATACTGTAACACCTGCCAATGCTTCGCAAAATGCTGATAATTATGTTTGGAACTTTGGCGATGGTACTCCACCTGTGGCAACAACTAATTTTGCTGCTCCAAGTCATACATACACTACAAGTGGTAATTTCACTATCTCAGTAACGGCTTCCAATAGTTGTAATCAATCAGTATCCACCGTTGGGCCAATAGCTGTGGTTGGGCCTCCTGTTGCAAATTTTACTGCTACTCCCGCTTTAGGTTGTTCTCCTCAAACAGTTACATTTATTAATACCACTACCGGTGCGGCCCCTGCTAATAATTATAAATGGGATTTTGGTGATGGGAGCACATTAAATAATGTAAAAATACCATCGCCTAAAGTATATTATCAGGGTACATGGACAATCAAGCTGATTTCAGGGAGCTCCTGTGGTGCGGATACTGTCTATCAGACAATTGTAGTAGACTCGCTTCCAACAGTAGTGATGACAGCAAATCCACTGACAGGCTGTACCCCTTTAACAGTAGTGACTACAAACAGTTCGTTTGGAGGGGGCTTATCCTACAAATGGTATATAAACAATTCTCTTATTGATACAGTGGCATCACTGCCTAATCAGGTATTTACAGCTCCGGCTGGCACCACTGCTGCAAAAGATTCTATCCGTCTTCAGGTTTCTAATCATTGCGGTACAAATGATTCAATGGTCAGGATAACAGTTCACCCTAAAGTAGTTGCAGTACTTTCACCTTTAGCATATACTATTTGTGCAGGAGCAAGCGTAACATTTACGCAAACTTCTCAGGGAGATTCGCTCTCTTATCTTTGGGATTTCGGGAACGGCAACATTTCAGTATCTGCATCTCCTCCGGCACAAACGTATTTAACTCCGGGTGTATATACTGTATTATTAACCGTTACGGGGTATTGTGGTATTGATACTGCCACAGCAATAATTACAGTGACTCCCATTCCTACAGCAGATATTGTTCCCGACATAACTGATGGTTGTGCAGGTATATCAGTAAATTTTACTAATAATTCAACTACAGGTGGAACTTATAATTGGAGTTTTTCAGGAGCAACACCATCGACATCAAATGTATATTCACCAGGCTCTGTTATTTTTAATACACCCGGAAACCAGATGGTATACATAAAAGTGAATGTAGGAGGCTGTATACAATACGATACAATATATATCAATGTTGTTAATCTTCCAACACCTGGTTTTACTATTACGCCTGATAATGGATGTTCGTCCGTGGTGAGTGCTATTAACAATACAAGTGTAATAAATTCAGGCGACACATATACATGGGATTTTGATAATGGAACTACTTCTGCTTTACAAAACCCGCCAGCACAAATTTTTTTTACAACAGGTTCAGATACTATTTATAATGTAAAGCTCATTATTTCGGCTTCAAACGGTTGTAAAGATAGTGCTATGCATACGGTATCAGTACATCCTGACCCTGTTGCTTTATTTATGACAAGTGACGATACCGTATGTGCTCAAACAACAGTTTCTTTTACAAATAATTCAACTAATGCCACCAGCTATCAATGGCTGTTTGGCGATTTGGCTACCAGTTCATTTGCTTCTCCAACCCATCTTTATTCAACACCTGGTAATAATACAGTGCAATTAATAGCATTGACAGCCTTTGGTTGTGCAGATACTTCAAGCGCGTTAATTGTTATTGATTCGGTTCCAACTGCCGCCTTCGTAAATACTACTGAGTGTTTGGGCTCTGCAACACAATTTACAAATACATCGGTTGGAAATAATGTAAACATTAGCTGGAATTTTGGCGATGGCTCTGCACCCGATATATCAAATACCCCAAGTCACTTATATGCTTCTGCAGGCAGTTATAATGTTACACTTACAGTAACAAATAATAAAGGATGTACTGATGTTTACACCAAGACAGTTGTGGTAAAACCTGTGCCAGTTGCCGCATTTACAAATGGCACCGTATGTATGGGAGAGCCTGTACTTTTTACTGACCAATCGACAGGAGCGCCTACCGGGTGGAAATGGGATTTTGGAGATGGAACGGCTATAAATACTGTGCAAAACCCTTTACACACCTATTTAACGCTTGGAAATTATACTATTACCCTTATAGCATCCGGAGGAAGCGGATGCGCAGATACAATTACTGGAGCTATAACTGTGAATCCTGTTCCAACAGCAGATTTTACAGCAGCTTCTGTTTGCACAGAACAAACCGTATTTTTTAATAATACCTCTGCCGGTGCACCTGATTTTTTTGTATGGGATTTTGGAGATGGAACTATTGATAACACTAATAATGTAGCCCCAACTCATATATACACTGTGGCAGGTACTTATAATGTTAAATTAACAGCAGGTTATAGCAGTACAGGTTGTACCAATAGTAAAATTATTTCAATTACAGTGTTTCCATTACCGATGAGTGCTTTTATAAGCACAGCACCATGTTTAAATGTTACAACACAATTTAGTGATGTTACTCCGAATTCACCAATTCAGTGGAGGTGGAACTTTGGTGATGGAAGCCCTTTAGATACCTTGCAGAATCCTGCTCATATTTTCTCATCGGCAGATACGTTTGTAGTTAGTCTTGTCACACAAAATGTCTTTGGTTGTACTGATTCAATTCAGATGGATGCTATTGTAAATCCATTACCGGTTGCGGCCTTCAGTTTTGACACTGTTTGTGAAAACACTGCCACTTTGTTTAATGACCAGTCGATGGCTGCTGTTTCCTGGAATTGGGGTTTTGGTGATGGAGCTACCGGAACAACTAATGCACCGGCACATATTTACCCAGGGGATGGTACTTATACCGTTGAATTAATTGTTACCAATACATTTGGCTGCACCGATACTATATCACATTCAATAATTGTAAACCCAAAACCGGTTTCATCATTCGCGGCAAATACAGCATGTCATACTTATCCAACAGTTTTTAGTGATAGTTCTGCACTGGCTGTAGCCTGGCAATGGAATTTTGGGGACCAAACACCGGTTATCACCGAGGTTTCGCCACTCCATACTTATGCAAATGCCGGAAGTTATACTGTTGGATTAACAGTAAAAACTGTTTTTGGTTGCATGGATTCAAACACTCAGGTAATAACTGTTTTACAACAACCGCAGGCAAACTTTATTGTTACAAGTATGTGTGCAAGAGATTCTATTCCATTTACCGATGCTTCTCTGGGTGATTCTATTATTTCATGGACTTGGAATTTTGGTGATGGAGGAGCGGATACACAAAAAAATCCAATACATATTTTTCAGCAAAGCGGTAATTACACTACTAATTTAATTGTGAAGAATAGCATGGGTTGTGCCGATACTGTTGCAAAACAGTTTGTGGTAAACACTATTCCTGCACCTTTATTTTCGGTAAATCCGGGTTGCTATGGTACTATATCTTCGTTCACAGATTTGTCAACTGATATAGTTCCGATTAATAGCTGGTTTTATGATTTTGATGATGGCAACAATTCTACATCACAAAATCCAAATTATATTTTTTATGCCGGGGCCGGTGTATATAATGTTTCGCTTACAGTGATGAATATAAATGGATGCGATAGTTCTGTTACCATCCCTGTCACTATTAATGTTGTTCCGGTTGCTAATTATACAGCAGATACTGTATGTATCGGCACCACCACCACTTTCACTGATGTTTCAACGGGTAACCCAACTTCCTGGTACTGGACTTTTGGCGATGGAACTAATGATTCAACAGGCCCGGTAACGACACATTTGTATACCACTGCTGGTTCATTTTTAACATCATTAACTGTTTCAAATGGACCAGGATGTTCTGATACAAAATTTCAGATTGTGGAAGTAAGAAGTGATGTTTATGCCGGTATTATTACTGATACCAGCGCCTGTATAGATGAGGTGCTGACAATGATTGATAATTCAGTAATTGCTGTGGGTACATTTCTTTCCGATACATGGGATTTTGGTGATGGAACCCCGACTGTGAATTCGATTAATGCTTCACATGCCTATGCTGCTGCGGGTAATTATGTTCTCACTCATACTGTTGTTTCAGATGCTGGCTGTGCAAACACTGCTACAGATACCATTGTTATTCATCCGGCCCCTGTAGCAAATTTCAATAGTATGAATACCTGTCAGATACAACCAAGCATTTTTACTGACAACTCCTCAGGTGTTCCCGCATCCTGGAATTGGAATTTAGGAGATGGGGCATCAAGTACGGCTCAAAATCCGGTTCATCAATATGCTTTACCTGACAGCTATACCATTACTTTAATAATCGCCACAGCAGAAGGTTGTGCCGATACAACAACTCATGCCATAACGGTGTATCCTCAGCCAACAGCTTCTTTTACAAGCAATGTGGTGTGTTGGGGAGATACAACCACATTTGTAAATACTTCAACCACTTCAGGCGAACCTATTGCAGCCACATGGTGGGATTTTGGTGATGGAACAAACGCAGCCTTGTATAGCCCTCAGCATCGTTTTGTAATACAAAATGATTCTTTTAATGTAACGCTTGCTATTGCCACCGGCTTTGGCTGTGTTGATACACTCACACAAATGGTTACTACATTCCCAATAAGCACTTTTAACTATGCTCCTCAACAAACAAGCGGGTGCGAACCTTTTACAGCAACATTCTATGATAGCTCCAAAGTTACCGGTGGAACAATCGTTAACTGGCTATGGGATTTTGGAGATGGTAATTTAACATATACTCCGGCTCCAACACATACATATAATTCGGCAGGAAACTATTATGCTTCTTTAACCATAACAAATTCATACGGATGCTCTGCAGGCGATACGTTAATGTATCCGGTAGTGGTATATCCTGCTCCTGTTGCCGGATTTAAACCATCAACTTACCAGACAAATATCCTGGAAGCGGAAATTCAGTTTACTGATAATTCAATAGGAGCAAATCTTTGGGATTATAGTTTTGACGATAATGGAACAAGTGTTGACCAAAATCCGGTTCATATTTTTACTGATACCGGAACATATATAATTACACAGATTGCTATTAACCAGTTTGGATGTAAAGATACCACCTGGCAGTCTGTAGTTGTAGAACCCATTTTTACCGCATTTATTCCTAATGCGTTTACACCTAATGATAACGATTTAAATGAATCCTTCAAACCCCAGTTTTTTGGGATGATAGCGTTTAACATGATTATTTATGACCGGTTTGGGAATGAAATTTTCAAAACAAATGACATCAATGAAGGCTGGAACGGACGCATAAAAGGTGTTGGGGAAATTGTTCAGAGAGATGTATATGTTTATAAAATTACTACCAAAGATATTTTTCATAACAACCATAGTTATTATGGCGGAGTAACATTAATAAGATAATAAAAGTACAAAGAGACTTTGTGACGATTCATCGTGGCTCGTTTTTTTATACCCTCAACCTGCTTAAATAAGTATATTTGTCAAGCATTATCAAAAACAATAGACATAAATGAATGCCAATCCACTATTAGAAAAATTCAAAACTCCGTTTAATACCATACCTTTTGAAAAAATTAAACTGGAACATTATAAACCCGCAATAGAAACAGCTATTAATTGGGGGAAAGCTGAAATTCAGGTAATAAAAGACAATCCGACTATTCCTGATTTTAAAAATACAATCGAAACACTGGAGCGATGCGGAAAACAACTGGAGCTGATTTCCAACATATTCTTTAACCTGAATAGCGCGGAAACTTCCGATGCAATGCAGGAGCTTGCCCAGGATATATCTCCTGTGCTTACTGCTTATTCAGATGATATTTTGCTGGATGATGTTTTATTTAAAAGAATTAAAACAGCTTACGAAAATACCGATAAGAAGATCCTTGCTGCTGAACAATTAATGCTGCTGGAAAAAACATACAAAAGCTTTGTAAGGAACGGTGCTAACCTGGATGAAACATCAAAAAAAACGCTTAAAGAAATCAACACCAAATTATCTAAGCTCAGCCTTACTTTTGGTGAAAATGTTTTAAAAGATTCAAATAAGTTTGAGTTATGGATAACCGATGAAGTTGATTTAGCTGGTTTGCCGGAAGGTGTGAAAGAAGCTGCTGCTATGGCTGCAAAAGAAAAAGGTAAAGCAAACGCCTGGTTGTTTACATTGGATTATCCTTCTTATATCCCATTTATGATGTATTCGGATGTTCGTGAGTCAAGGGAGAAACTATTCAAGGCCTACGGTTCAAGGGCTTTTAGCAATAATGAATGCAATAATGAGGAAACTGTTAAGCAGGTAGCTGCATTGAGACATCAAAGGGCAAACTTATTGGGTTATACTTCACATGCAGCCTTTGTATTGGAGGAGCGTATGGCTGAAAAACCCGAAAAGGTATACAATCTGTTGAATGAACTATTGGAACATGCTAAACCAGTTGCACAGCAGGAGTTAAAAGAAGTTCAACAGATGAGCAATAAGCTGGGAGGGCCTGCTACAATAGAACGCTGGGATTTTTCTTATTATTCCGAAAAATTAAAAAAAGAAAAATTTTCTATCAATGATGAAATTCTGAAACCTTATTTCCAATTGGAAAAAGTAATTGACGGGGCTTTTAAAACTGCAAACAAACTATATGGTATCACTTTCGAACAACGTACCGATATAGAAACCTATCATAAAGATGTAATCACCTATGAAGTAAAAGATGGAAATGGTAAGCATCTCGCTATATTTTATGCAGATTTTTTCCCTCGCCCGGGAAAAAGAAATGGTGCATGGATGACTTCCTTTATTGGTCAGAATAAATATGATGGGGTTGAACAGAGGCCGCATGTTTCTATTGTTTGCAACTTTACAAAGCCTACCGCAACAAAACCTTCATTGCTTACTTTTAATGAAGTAACTACTTTATTTCATGAATTTGGCCACTCATTGCATGGAATACTGGCTGATGGATATTATGAAAGTTTGAGTGGTACTTCAGTATATTGGGATTTTGTTGAGCTGCCTTCGCAACTGTTAGAAAACTGGTGTTATGAAAAGGAGTGTTTAGATATGTTTGCCCGCCATTACCAAACAAATGAGTTAATTCCGATAGAACTGGTACAAAAAATAAAAGACAGTGCTAATTTTATGAGCGGTTATCAAACCGTACGTCAGGTGGGTTTAGGAAAGCTGGATTTGGCATGGCATAACTTAAAGGAGATGCCAACACATTCTGTTGCAGAATTTGAGACCAATGCAACCAAAGAAACTGAATTATTTTCTCCCCTGAAAGGAATCAACGTATCTTGTTCTTTTTCACATATTTTTCAGGGCGGTTACTCTGCAGGATATTACAGCTACAAATGGGCAGAGGTACTGGAAGCTGATACTTTTGAATACTTCCTTGAAGAAGGAATTTTTAACAAGGAAACGGCTATCAAATTTAAAGATGCCATTCTTTCAAAAGGAGGAAGCGAACATCCGATGGAGCTATACAAACGTTTCAGAGGACAGGAACCTTCTATCAAACCACTGCTAAGAAAAAGCGGACTATTAAAAAAAGAAAAAGTGAGTTAGAAAGCTTTTAATGTTATGGAATCTAATCAGATTATACTGGTAGACGAAAACGATGTTCCGATGGGAACTATGGAAAAGCTGGAAGCTCATAAAAAAGGAGTTCTTCACAGGGCTTATTCCATATTTATTTTTAATTCAAAAGGCGAGTTATTACTTCAGAAACGTGCATTAAATAAATACCATTCAGGCGGGTTGTGGACAAATACCTGTTGCAGTCATCCTAAGCCAGGAGAAGCAATGGATGAGGCTGTACATAAGCGGTTGAAAGAAGAAATGGGTTTTGACTGCGGTTTGAAAGAATCGTTTCAGTTTATCTACAAAACACAATTGGATAATGAGTTAACCGAATATGAACTAGATCACGTATTCATTGGGTATTATGATGGAGTTCCTATAGTGGATACTAATGAAGCAACGGAGTGGAAATATGAAACTTCAAAGTATATTATAGAGGATATGCATCAAAATCCGGAACAGTATACGGTTTGGTTTAAACTTATTTTTCCTAAAGTGTTGAGTTATCTTAAATACCAGTCCTAATCCAAATCTTACTACTAATTCTTATCCAGTTCCAACAAAACGGAGAAATAAATCATTCTTCCTATTCTTGGACCTCCATATACCTGATACACTTTATTATTAAGCATGTTGGATGCACCCAGTTTAAAAGTGCTGTGAAGTTTTGGAACAAATTTACTTACCTGCACATCCACCATATCATAGGTTGGTACATTACCTGTAAACTGTGGAGAACCTTCAAATAAAAAGCCTTCTACCCATCTGTAGTTAACGCTGAAGCCTACATTGTTAAGAGGTTTGAATGATGAAGTAATTTCTCTGCCACTAAACCCAATGTTAAATTTATGCTTTGGAGTGTTGAATGCGGGTATAATCGGATCATCAGCCCCTTTTTTATTTAATTGATTGTAAGAATAATTTCCATTAATGGAATAAAATTTTGGAAAATAATACGTCAGACCTGCAGAAGCTCCTTGTGAAGTAACAACATTATCCGAATTAGCAGCAACACGATAAAAGGTTATAGCAGAAATATTATTATCTAAAGGTGGGGGCGCAAAACTAACATCGGCACCCAGTTTATACCCAATAAAATCTTTGTAGTAGCTATAATAACAACTGCCATCAAAAAATAAATTGTTGAATAAAGTAGTGCGATAACCTATTTCTACCGATTTTACTTTTTCAGGTTTCACCGGATCAACATTAAAATATACAAGTGAGCTTTTTTGTGGTAATGATACGCTGTAATATTCTTTTATTGATTCAATAGTTACTAAGGAGTCAAATCCATTGAGATTTCCAATTAATATTGCTCTTCCTACATTGTAATACAAATATTGATCTGCCAATGTAGGGTTACGGATGGCTGATGAAAAAGATAGGCGGAGAATATTGGTTTTATTAATAGTATAAACAACGGAAGCAGCAGGTGAAACTATAAAGTTGAAGTTCTGATTTTTATCTACCCGTGATGTTAAATTAAATTTTAATTTTTCATCCATAATCTTTTTTTCAAGACCCGCATACATACCAAATTCATAATTGGTGATTTTTACACTACCTGTATCACTAAATACAGTACCATTAGATTTAGGCGTATATAATCTGCCATTTCCTCCAACAGAAATATCCATTATTTTTGGAGTAAATTTATATTCACCATGTACATGGTAAAGTGCTGATTTATCTATTAATTTCGAGCCTCCTTCTCCAAAGGTGGCTTTTGAAGTAATATCATTAAATGCATCATCAAAAGCTTGTGTTCCAGGCACTAAACGACTCCTGTCCGCATAGCTTCTTGCATACGAATGCCAAAGCATTAATGAATCAGCATATAAATTCATAACAGCATCCGCCTGTGCATAATCATAATAATAGTCTGGAGGCCCACCCTGTGTTGGAAAACCAGGCAATGCTTTTACATTAGCACTCATCCCACCTGGTTCCCAATGAGACGTATTATTTGGTACTGCACCCGCCCAGAAATTACGATAGTCTTTGCTCCAATCGGCATTACTTTTAGATTTATCCTGAAGTAAAAAAGCTGTAAATACTGCATCGTATGAATGACCTGAATTTTCCTGGGTATTATAAAAACGTATAAAATACTTATCCTTCTTTTGCAGTTCAATCCTGTTTTGATAGAAATAAATATCTCTTAAGCTATACCTGTTGTCGCCCTGGTAAACAGTTGTACCGGAACCCAGGTTAAAAGCATAGATTAACTCCGTTTCAGGTTTTATGCGGTAATGAAGGGCTGCCGCTGCTTTTAAATTCTTAGTATTATAATCCACCAAATCTTTCTCTTCATAACCTGTACGATACCATCTTTTTAATCCGGGATACTGTATTTGCTGGCCATTGCTGGTGGCATTATTCTGGCCTTCGGTTAAATTTTCATCTCCATAGCGGTTTACGGCATCACATCCTCCGGGATTGCTTTTCCCATCGGCAGACTGATAAGTAGGATCAAGATTATCAGCTTCCCAATCATTTGCCCGCATATAGGATAAATTCACTTTAAATGCAAACTTGTCAATGCCTTCTTTATTTTTGAAAACTTCTGCGTAACGAACAGCTGTTTCTACAAGATTGCGTTCACCAACCTTTACAAATGCAGATACACCGGGTTTTACAAATGGATTTTTAGTAGTCATGCTTACTACTCCATTAAATGCATTTGGCCCATAATAGGCTGAGCTGGCTCCCACTACAATTTCCACTTTTTGAACATCTAATTCCGATGCACCCAAAAAATTACCTAATGAAAAATTTAATCCCGGAGACTGGTTATCAACAGCATCAATAATCTGCAGCGACCTTACAGGTGATGTGCTGTTAAACCCTCTTGTATTCACTACTCTAAATCCAATACTGGCAGCAATAATGTCGACACCTTTTAGCTGCCCCAACCCTTCATAAAAGTTGGCAGCAGGAGTTTCTTTGATAGCCAGCACATCCAAGGCTTCAACAGTGAGCGGAGATTCTTTTTGTTTTTGGGTGATACGGTCGCCCATTACCACTACCTCTTTTAGTAAAGTTTCGTTTGGTTTAACTTTAACAGTTATTGGTTTGTCAAATGAAGTTACAGTTTGTTCAATGGTTATATATCCCAGATAAGAAATGGTTAATGTAAAGGGAGGGGAAGCTGTAGTATTGAATTTAAAGTTACCATCCATATCGGTGGCGCTTCCCTCGGTGGTTCCTTTTACTACTACTGTAGCTCCAAACAGTGCTTCATTGGTTTTAAAGTCTTTTACAGTTCCGGAAACGGTTTGCTGAGCTTTTACATATTGAACAAGAAAAAAAGATAAACCAATAAAAAATGTTGTGAGCAGAGAAGTAGATTTTTGTTTCATATATGTTTTGAGTAAGTATTTATGTTAATATGATATAAAAAAATGCTGGTTAAATATAAAGTATTTTTGCAACATGGAGATATTAAGGGTTTAAGGATTCTGTACCTATTAAATATTACTTATTAATTATTCTCATAATACTTACAAAATGCTGTCAATGGGCATATTTCACATTTAGGTTTACGTGCCACGCAAATATAACGGCCATGTAAGATAAGCCAGTGATGGGCGATAGGTGTTTTATCTTTTGGGATGTATTTTATAAGTTGTTTTTCTGTATCCAGTGGTGTTTTTGAATTAGTGGTTAATCCGAGGCGGGCAGCTACCCTGAATACATGAGTATCAACAGCCATTGTTGGCTGGTCATATATTACGGATGCAATTACATTAGCTGTTTTACGGCCAACGCCCGGCAATTTTTGAAGTTCATTTACTTCTGACGGAATTTTTCCATTAAACTCTTCCATCAACATTTTCGCCATACCTACTAAGTGTTTGGCTTTATTGTTCGGATAGCTGATACTTTTGATATAAGGAAATACTTCATCACTGCTCGCAGCAGCAAGTACTTCAGGTTTGGGGAAAGCTTTGAAGAGGGCAGGAGTAACCATATTTACCCGTTTATCAGTACATTGAGCGGATAATATCACTGCTACTAATAATTGGTAAGGATTTTCATAATTCAGTTCCGTTTCAGCAACAGGCTGATGTTCACTGAAATAAGCAATTACTTTTT
This sequence comes from Bacteroidota bacterium, assembly GCA_023251835.1. GTDB lineage: Bacteria > Bacteroidota > Bacteroidia > 2-12-FULL-35-15 > 2-12-FULL-35-15 > 2-12-FULL-35-15. The sequence goes on from JAHEXZ010000053.1 coordinate 36,516, forward strand.
CAAAGCGTTCTTTTTTGGTCATACACACCTCTCCCCAGCCCCTCTCAGCAGGAGAGGGGAGTCTTTTTATTATATGGTTTTTAGTTTAACTATCATTAAATAGAAAACATTGTTCCTGTTCGGGTTAATAACCTTAGAACAAACGTAATAAAATATTGGTTATGAACAGATGATTATTGATTTCTTTAACGGAATAAAATATAATGTGTTATAAAATTGTTGGCTATTATAGCCACAATGGAGTTACCTGAAGGCTACATACTAATACATATAAACGGTATTGGTATCCATATCCATAAAAGGCAGATGATGTAAGTTAAAATCGTTGAGCATATAACGCATCTTGTTGGGCTACATCTATATGAATTACATTACAATGGCTTCTATAGCTAATTTTTCAAGAAGTTTATAACAGCTGGCGCTCTCAATCCTATGAAGTAACTTGCGTACCGTAAAGCAGTGTTTACAAAAGCCGTCTTTTTTAATGGTGCTCATAGCCCCTGTTCAAGTTTGGTAGTGTTCT
>JAHEXZ010000013.1 GCA_023251835.1 Bacteroidota bacterium
TATGGCATGCGGGAGATATTGGTACCCTCGCAATTACAAATGAACTTGCTAAAATAAAACCCTTAGTTGCTGTTTATGGAAATATTGACGGGCAGGATATACGCAATATATACCCTAAAAATCAACAATTTATGTGTGAACGGGTAAAGATATTTATCACACATATAGGAGGGTATCCAAACCGATACTCAACGGAAGCATTAAAAGAAATAAAACAAGAACCTCCTCAACTTTTTATATGCGGACATTCACATATTTTAAAAATAATGTATGACCAGAAATATAAATTATTACACATTAACCCTGGTGCAGCAGGAATTTATGGGTTTCACAAGGTAAAAACAATGGTTAGGTTTACCATTGATGCTGACCGGATAAAAGATTTGGAAGTGATAGAGTTGGGGGGAAGAGCTTAGTTTATTTGCGTATCATACGCGAAAATAAGAATTGAAAGAACTATTTTGACAATCAGATAAATTTTATATATTAGCATAAGCAAAGAAGAGGGTCTTGCTGTTATTATTCGTTTACTTCTTTCTTAAAAAATATTATCCACAAAACTACTATGAGAAAAAAATTACTTTTTGTAACGATGTGTATGTTTTGCATTACATATCTGAATGCACAATGGCAATCTGTTGGCCCTTACGGGGGTATTGTCAAATGTTTTGATACTATAGGAACAACCGTTTTTGCGGGTACTGATGGTGCAGGTGTATTAAAATCAACAAACAACGGTGCAAGCTGGTCAGGAACGAGCACTGGCATAACCAACCTCCAGGTATATTCATTAGCCCATAGTGGAACTACAATGATAGCAGGTACCTATGGAGGAGGAGTTTTTAAATCAGCAGACAATGGAGCCAACTGGACTGCAACTAATAATGGTATAACCACCCTCGCCATAAATGCGGTTGCTATAAATGCCACCACCATTTATGCTGGTACACAGACCAATGGTGGCAATGGTGGAATATTTGTATCAACTGATAATGGAGCCAACTGGACATTGTCTAATAATAATTTACCGGCAAATGTATATGTTCTTTCTATAGCGATTAGTGGAACAACTGTTTATATTGGTACAGGTGATGGAGTATTTATGTCAACAAACAATGGTGGTAGCTGGACTGCAATTAATACAGGTTTAACAAATTTATATGTCAATGCTATAGCAGCAAATGGTTCTACATTGTATGCGGGTACAAATATAGGAGTATTTCAGTCCTTAAATAGTGGAGCAAACTGGACATTAGTACATTCCAGCGGGCTTGTAACATCAATTGTTATTAATGGCACATCTGTTTTTTCAGGTTGGGGAGCGACTGGTGGTCTTAGCGGTGGGGTGGATTTATCAACAACCAGCGGAAGCTCCTGGACAGCAGGGTATGCAGGAGCAGCAGTTTGGGCTGTTGGGATAAGCGGAACCACAATTTTTGCAGGAACCAATGGAGATGGAGTATATTCATCCACCGATAATGGAAATAACTGGACCCAAACAAGCGTTGGTATAAACAATATAAATACTCCTACAATATTGTTGTCAACCGGAACAAATATTTTTGCTGGTGCATTTTTGGGTGGTGTATTCTTAACAACAAACAATGGCGGACTTTGGTCACAGATGAATACAGGCCTCAGCAATACTGCTGTTCAGGCACTGGGAGCAAATGGTTCTACCATCTTTGCCGGAACTTCCGGTTCTGGTGGAGGTGTTTTCTCCTCAACAAATAATGGTGGAAACTGGACACTGGTTAATAATGGATTAACCAATAATAATGTTACTTCGTTTGCAGTAAACGGTACAAAAACTTTTGCAGGAACTTTTGGTGGTGGCGTGTTTTTATCCAACAACTATGGTGGTTTGTGGAGCCCCGTTAATACCGGACTGACCAATAATTCGGTGCAGGCATTGGTAGTAAATGGTTCAACTCTTTTTGCCGGAACATTTTATGGTGGAGTATTTACATCAACAAATAATGGAAGCAGCTGGACACAGACAAATTCCGGTCTGGGAAATCTGAATGTTAATGCCATCGCCACAAATGGAACTCAGGTTTTTGCCGGAACATACGGAGGCGTTTTTTCTTCAACAAACAACGGAACTACCTGGACTGCTAAAAATAATGGATTAACCAACCTTTCTGTTGTATCTGTAACCGCTTCAGGAGCTTATGTGTTTGCAGGAACTGAGGGTAGTGGTGTATTCTTTTCATGTGATACCGGAAATACCTGGACTGCAATCAATGAAGGATTGTTCAGCAATGCTATTCAATCATTAGCCATCACTGATTCTAATGTTTTTGCAGCAACTCAGGGTGGTGCTGTATTCAGACGTCCACTGAGTGAAATAATGCGGGTTGGGGTTACCATTGCACAAACAGCAGGAACCAACCCTACCTGTGAAAATGCAGCAGTAACATTTACGGCAACCCCGCAGTGCGGAGGATGTCCTGCCAGCTACCAATGGAAAGTAAACGGTGTTAATGCAGGTACAGATAGTTCTTCTTATACTACCACAACGCTTACAAACGGACAAGTTATTACATGTGTGTTAACTTCCAACCTGCCGGGTATATACAATAATCCTGCAACATCCAATTCTATTACTGTTAGTGTTACTCCGGCACCACCTACTCCAACCATTTCACAAAATGGTACAGTACTTACTTCAAGTGCAACAAGCGGTAATCAATGGTATTTAGATGGAACTCTTATGCCTGGCGCAACTAATCAAACCTATACCATCAGCCAAAATGGCGATTATATAGTAATTGCAACTGTTGGCAGTTGTCCTTCGGATACATCTGCTATTCTGACCATTAATTCGGCCTTTACAGTTGATATAACCATTGCTCAAACTGGCGGAACTAACCCAAGTTGTTATGGTGAATCTATAACATTTACTGCAACTCCCGTGAATGGGGGTTCATCTCCTTCCTATACCTGGTTGATAAATGGCTCTCCTGTTGGAACAAACAGCCCTACCTATACTACTACTACACTAACTTCCGGCCAGATTGTTTCGTGTCTTTTAACATCAAGCATGACAGGAGTTTCCGGAAATCCGGCAACATCCAACAGTCTGTTTGTAGCAGTTAATAATCCTCCGTCAGCACCAACCATTACACAAAATGGGACTTTGCTTACATCAAGTGTTACTACAGGCAACCAATGGTATTTGAATGGCAATGCTATTTCCGGATCAACCAATCAGACATATACTGCAACACAAAACGGAACATATACTGTAACAGTTACAGTTAATGGATGTACTTCTGCTGCTTCTGCACCCGTTACTGTAAGCAGCTTGTTAAGTGTTAGTGTAACAATTGCACAAACATCGGGAACAAATCCGGCATGTTCCGGGACTTCTGTTGCCTTTACCGCCACTCCCACCAATGGCGGAACAAGCCCTGCCTACCAATGGCAGGTGGATGGGGCAAATGTAACCGGAGCAACAAGTGCAACTTATACTACTTCAACATTAACAAATGGCCAGGTTGTTACATGTATTGTTACATCCAATATGCCAGGAGTAACAAACAATCCGGCAACATCCAATACAATTACAATGACCATTAACAGCACTCCTGCGCCAACTATTTCTCAGAGTGGTTTAGTATTGACATCCAGCTCAACAACCGGTAACCAATGGTATCTGGATGGCGCAATTATTCCAGGTGCTGCCAGTCAAACGTACACAGCTACAGAAAATGGAACATATACTGTAATAGCTACTGTTAATGGATGCGTTTCCTCTGCTTCTTCTCCTATTGTTATCAGTGGTGCTTTCACGGCAAGTGTAACTATTGTTCAAACATCAGGAACCAACCCTATGTGTGAAGGAGGCTCTGCAACATTCACTGCCACGCCTGTAAATGGTGGTTCTATACCTGCTTACCAATGGCAGGTAAATGGGGTTAATGTAGGAACCAACAGCACTACCTATACTACCACAACATTAACAAACAACCAGATAGTTACTTGTATTTTATTTTCAAGCATGCAGGGAGTATCAGGTAACCCGGCTACATCCAATGCTATTGCAATGACAATAAATAGTTTGCCGCCAACACCAATCGTAACTCAAAATGGAACTTTATTGACTTCCAGTGCAACAGGTGTTAATCAATGGTCTTTGAATGGCAGTCCTATTTCAGATGCATTTGGCCAGTCTTATACTGCATCCCAGAACGGTGTATACACTGTAACCGTAACAGTTAATGGGTGTTCATCTACTTCTGCTCCTTTTAACGTTGTTAATATTGGAATAGATGAATTAAATGATGATTCTTTTTTTACAGTTTACCCAAACCCTAACGATGGTAATTTTACAATATCATTTCAAGCCAATATAAAGGCCGGTTATAAACTGGAGTTGAAGAATGCACTTGGACAGTCAGTATATAACGAAACGCTTACAAATTATAATGGCAACTTTTCAAAGGTGGTGAATATCAGCGAATATGGCAAGAGTGTTTATATGCTGTCCTTGATAACTCCTGATAATGCAGTGGTATGTAAACGGATAATAGTGTACTAAGTAGGGGGCAAAAGTTTTTTCTATAGAAATTATATTGGCCTATTCTTCGCAATAGAAACGAAGAGTAGGCCAACATAGGAATGTAGAATATTCAGGCGAACGATTTGATTTAATCCCTAACTCCGCTCAAGTTAGGTAGTCTATATTAATTTTTTTAAAGAGTTTTTGTGTTTTTTGTGTTATTTCTGAAAGGTTCCAAACACCCTGTATTTTCAATTGATAGATAGA
>JAHEXZ010000114.1 GCA_023251835.1 Bacteroidota bacterium
ACTGAATAATCTCTAACCAACAAGTCTGTCCAACACCAATTGTATCAAGCGTTCTACCGCAGGGTGGTAGTCTTTGCTATATTGTTTTGCAACCCTGTTGGCAATGATGGCACAAACGGTGCATGTGTTATGTCCCAATAGTTTTCCTAAACCGTAGAGTGCAGAGGTTTCCATTTCAAAGTTAGTGATACGGTGCTCTTTATATTTAAAATCAGTTAATTGCTGATTAAAATCTTCAACCCAAGGAGTAAGCCTCAACTTACGCCCCTGTGGGCCATAAAAGCCCGGAGCGGTAGCAGTAATACCTTTTATAAGGTCAAAACCAATTTTATTGATTAGTATTTCAGAACCTTTTATAGCATAAGGGTAAGGCAGGTTTTTATTCCAGTTGGTTTGCTTTATAAATGCTTCGGAAATTTCATTGTCATTAACCGATGGTAAATCAAGATAATAATTCATTAAGCCATCAAAACCCAAACCATGTGTAGAAACCACATAATTATCAACCGGAATATCTTTTTGCAGCGCTCCTGAGGTACCAATACGTATAATATTTAAGCTCTTTTTTTGCTCTTTGATAGTACGTGTTTTCAAATCTACATTAACTGCGGCATCCAGCTCATTTACTAATATATCAATATTATCGGTTCCAATGCCTGAAGACAATGCCATAACTCTTTTTCCTTTATAAGTACCTGCATGCGTAATAAATTCGCGGTTTTGTATTTTAAAGTCAACAGAATCAAAGTTTCTGGAAACCATTTCAACACGTCCCTGATCACCCACAATAATAATATTATCAGCAACAACTTCAGGCAATAGCTTCAAATGATAAACACTTCCATTGGGATTAAGGATGAGTTCTGTTTCAGGAATGATATTGTTCATCTTGTTTATGTTTTATTTTGTAGATTTGCTGCGATATTCGGATTAGTAACTTTTACAATTTTTATCCAAAAGTATTCAAAATTTATGATTCAACGTACCAATAAAATATTAGTTCCTGTCGATTTTTCAGAACAATCCTTAATAGCATTAGATCAATCCTATAATCTGGCAACAGAATACCATGCTGAAATTACATTATTATATGTGATTGAAGATCATGGATTATTCAGCAAGTTATTTTCAGATGATCAGCATGAAAGTATAAGAAAAGATATTCAGGAGCAATTGGATAAGCTGGCTGCTGATGTGGAGAAGAAAAGTGAACTTACAGTGAATACACTTATTGCAAAAGGAGTAATTTATGAAAAGATTGCTGAAGTTTCAGAACTTATAAATGCAACCATGATAATTATGGGAACCAATGGTGGAGAAGGTTTAAAAAAACGATTCATTGGTTCGAATGCATTGCGTGTAACACGTGAATCAAAAATACCTGTAATTACTATTAAAGGAAAACACCATCGTAATGGTTGTAAAACCATTGTATTACCGCTTGATTTAACGAAAGAAACGCGTGAAAAGGTAACCAAAGCAATAGAGCTTTCACACCTGTTCCATGGAGCAGCTGTCAGGGTTGTATCTGTACTGTTCACTTCGGATGAGTTTTTAGTAAACCGACTTACGCGGCAGTTGGGGCAGGTAAAAAATTTTCTGGAAAAGGAGGGAATTGAATGTAGTGCCGAAATTATTAAAGGCATGAAAGACAAGGAAACATTAGCACAAAATGTTATTGAGTATGCCAAACAGGTAGAAGGAGATTTAATTATGATTATGACCCAGCAGGAGGTGGATTTTACAGAGCTCTTCATTGGCTCTGCAGCCCAGGAAATTATTAACCACTCTCCTATTCCTGTATACAGTATCCGGCCAATTGAAAAAAAAGATACAACCGTTTTTATACCGTATTAACCCCACCCAACCCTCTCCACTCCGGTAAGCTCAGTGCAGATTTGAAAGGATTAAAATAAAATAAAAACTATAAAACCTATGAATTCATTTAAAATTGGAAAAATACTTATACCTATTGATTTTTCAGAAACCTCTCTTCTTGCAATTGAACATGCTGCATACATAGCCCAGTCTTTTCAGGCAGAATTGGTGCTTTTGCATGTGGTTGAGAAACACTGGGAAAAATTCAGTATTGTGGTTCCTGAAATGCGTATCAATGCACCGGAGGGTATCATTAATGCCATAGAAAAAAGATTGGAAGATATTGCTAAAAGCATTTTTCTCAACTATGGAGTAAAATCAAACTGTATTACGGCTAATGGCACTATTTTCAGTGAGATTATTTCCGTATCACGGGAACAGAACGTTGACCTTATTGTAATGGGAACCCATGGCATTTCCGGTTTTGTAGAGTTTTTTATAGGAAGTAATGCATACAAAGTGGTTACAAGTTCTGAATGTCCGGTATTGACGGTTCAAACACACATAACAAAAATAGGGTTTAAAAATATTCTTCTGCCAATAGATAATTCAATCCACTCGCGTCAAAAACTAAATTCGGCTATTATAATGGCGCGACATTTTTCATCTCAACTTCATGTTGTTGGATTGGCTGATTTTGATGATGAAAAGGAACTTAATAAATTTGAAATTAAGATTGAACAAATTGAAGAATACATTCACAAATGTAATCTCAGTTGCACAACACGAATTGTAAAAGGTAATAACCAGGCAATAATGACTGCAGAACGAGCCGAAGCCCTTGGTGCAGATTTAATCATTATAATGACCGACCAGGAAGAAAATATATCAGGACGTTTACTGGGAACTTATGCTCAGCAAATTGTGAATCATTCAAAAATACCGGTAATGAGCATTCAGCCTATTTTTGGTAATGTTCCTTCATGGACGGATAATGGGTGATAAAAAAATCTATTTCGCTTCTATCTCCCTCAATTTTTGAATATATTCGTTCGCTTTCTCTGTATTGCCCATCGCGTTATACACTACAGCAATATTCTTTAAAGCAAATGTACTTTTAGGATTTTTAGCAAGTATTTTATTGGATACTGCAATTGCTTTATCATATTGTTTCATCATACCATAGCAGTTAGCAAGGTTAATATAAGCATTCTCATTATTACCATCCATTGCCACAGCCTTTTCAAAATTGTTTGCTGCAACGCTATAATTACCTTGTGAAGCGTAATAATTGCCCAACTCATAATAAAACTTAGAGTCTTTATTGGTTGCGGTACTGTCAACTCTGGAGGTAAGCGGATTGAGATATACATCAATGCCCATCGCTTTTAAATCGTCAGATGCTTTTTTAGGTTCTTCATACTGTGGATTATATTTTACAGCTTCATTGTAATAATAAGACGCTACATTATTTTTTCCTATATTCTGATAAAGAATTCCAAGATGGTAATAACTATCTGAATAACCGGGTGCTGTTTCAATAGCTTTATTATAATAATAAATAGCCGAGTCGGTATTCGGTATAATTATTTGATAAGCAAGGCCTATCAAATAATAGCTTTCTCCAAATCTGGGATGCACACGTAACGATTGGCGTAATGCCCTGATTCCCTCATTTACGTATTCTATCTTTTTAGAACTGTCCTTTTCCACCGAAGCCATATATATATACTGGTTTGCATAGTGATGTTGATTTTGTGCACTGTTCTTGCCAGTTTTTATATCTTCGCTAAACAAGGTAAAATTATCTTTCCATACACTATTCCTGCTTATTGTTTTAATAGAATAGAGAATAAAAACCACAGAGAGAAGTGCAATAAATTTATTATTTACTTTTATCCACTCCTTTACCGGATACGACACAGGAGAAATATCCGTTTTCATTAACCGGCTGATACCGTATACTGTTGCAACACAAAATCCCAAAGAAGGGAAAAATAAAAAACGTTCGGCAAAAATACCACCACGCAATACAGTGAAGGCTAATGCCGGAATAAGTGTAATATAAAATATGCTCAGTGCAAATCCCCATGTTGTTTTTTTCAATGTTTGTTTCACCGTAAAAAAAACTCCTGTTAAAAATAAAATGATACCCAGCCATGCCAGGCCATCATTCATGTGAACAGCCGGAATCTGGTTATAGGAATAATCATAACGCAATGGATGCGGAAAAAACAGTAATCGAATACAAAATGTAAACAACATAAAAGTTGTAGGCAGTTTTACATTACCATTAGTATATGGGTAATTGACAATATCGCTGGGTATTATACCACTGAGTGTTCCTAATAAAAAATTTTTCTGAATAAAAAAGAGTGCCACAACTACCAAAAACGGAATACTCTTTTTAATGCACTCAACCAGGGTATAATCCTTATAATAAAAAATAAAAACAGGTAACAGCAATACTCCGGTAAGGGCAGTTTCCTTGGAGAGCATACCTAAGTAACAAAATAACAGGCCTGGAAGAAGATACAGTATCTTTTTTGTGTCAACGTATTTTAATGCAAACCAAAGCATTAATGATACATTAAAGAAACTCAACAGTTCATCACGGCCTTTGATATTGGCAACAATCTCAGTATGTATAGGATGTGCTATAAATAACAAGGCAATCAGAAAGGAGAAAATCGGATTATAAGAATTAAATATTTTGTTTAATACGATAAATAAAATATAGCCCGATAAAGCAAATATCAGGCAGTTAATAAGATGGCTGATGTGAGGATTGCCATGAAAAAAGTGATGTTCTATGGCGAAAGTAATTAGTGACAATGGGCGATAATATCCTAAATGAATATTAGAGAAATGCCAAAATTCTACCTTCATTAAGTTAAATATGCCTTTTACTCCTTCCTGTACGTAATGGTTCCCGGTAATTGCCCCTGAATCATCTAAGGCATACTCATGACCGATGGTGTTTGCGTATAATAGAAAAGCAACAGCAGCAATAATAAATCCCCAAAAATATTTAATAGGGTACGTTGTTTTAACAGCCTTATTATCCGCTGAAGAATAAGTGCGCTTTGCGGTCTTTGCTTTTATTTTATTCATTGAAATTACCTGGCAGGTAGCTTATATCTCATTTTCAAAATTACAGAATTGATTCTATTCCACATGCACCACCAGCCCTTTTAGATACTCTCCTTCAGGATGAAATATATTTATACAATGGTCTGCAGGTTGTGAAAGGTGATGGAATATTCTTACATTACGTCCCGCTTCAATTGCTGCTGCCATTATGGTACTGTTAAATGTATTTTTATCTACTACCTGGGAACAGGAGAATGTAAACAACAATCCACCTGATTTTATTTGTTTGATGGCCTCGTAGTTTAAGCGTTTATAACCCATAATGGCATTGTGTTTTACATTGTGATGCTTTGCAAAGGCGGGAGGGTCAAGCACAATAATATCATAAGTATTCTCACGGTGCTTCAAAAACTCAAATGTATCTACAGCAAAAGATTGGTGATTGGTAATCGCATTCAACTCAATGTTTCTATCTGTTAAGTCAATTGCTTTTTTAGAAATGTCCGTAGAATGTACTTGCTTAGCTCCCTCATTAGCTGCATATACTGAGAATCCACCGGTATAACAAAATGTATTCAACACAACTTTATCTTTAGAATATTGTCCCAACAGCTCCCGGTTATCCCTCTGATCGAGGAAAAAACCGGTTTTTTGACCACCTTCCCAATCGATATAAAATTTATTGTTATTCTCAACAACAATGGTATTTACCGGCAATGCTTCATCCCTTTTATAAAGATACCCATTTACAGCCTTTACAGAGGACTGTTTTGGAATAGTTTCCTCGCTTTTATCAAATACTGCTTTAAGCTTATCGCCCATAATTTCAATCAATGCTTTTACAAACACATCCCGTATGAGATACATTCCAATAGAATGCATTTGAAACACGGCAGTCCCATTATAATAATCAATAATGAAACCCGGCATACCATCTCCTTCTGCAAATAATAAACGGTAACAATTGGTAGCGGTATGATTTGTTAAATTTAATTGTTCACGAAAACGGTATGCAGCTAGGAGTTTGCCGGTCCAAAATGTATAATCAGGAACAACAGGTGTGAATGAAAATATACGCACAGCAATAGAACCTATCTGGTAATGGCCAATGCCAAGAAATTCATTCTGTGCAGAATATACCTCCACCACATCCCCTTCCTTCAGGTCTCCAGTGATTTTTTTTATAGCACCTGAAAACACCCAGGGATGAAACCTCCGCAAACTATGGTCTTTGCCATTAGCCAATATTATTTTGACCATACGATTGAAAAATTATTTTTAAAAATTATCTGTAAATTTACAAATAAGACTTAATGAGGTATGATATTTTTATACACTGGTTAGTTATTAGTCATTGGTTATTAGGCCTATCCCAAAACGCTAATTTTCACAATTGAATAACCGATAACCTAATAACTATTATTCCATTGGAAAAGTAGTTTCTGCCAGAAGCATTGCTTCTCCGAATGCTTTATCATCAATACCTGTAGAGATTTTATTTTCACGGAAGTAACTCAATAATTTTTCAGTAGGCATATTACCGGTTAGTTTATCAGCAGCCATGGGACAGCCTCCATAACCTTTGATGGCACTGTCGAATCTGCGACAGCCATTGGTATAAGCAGCATGAACTTTTTCTCTCCAGGTATCAGGAGTAGTATGCAGGTGTGCTCCTATTTCAATCTCAGGAAATTCAGGAATCAACTTTGAAAATAAGAAAGAAATATTATCAGGGTTTGAAACACCAATAGTATCAGCTAATGCGATGGTTCTGATTCCAAATTTTGCCAGTCGTTTCGTCCAGGTAATAGCCACATCACTGCTCCATTCATCGCTATAAGGATTACCAAAAGCCATTGAAATATATACAACCAGCTCCTTTTTATTTCTTACACATAAATCCTGTATTTCTTCAACACGAGTCAATGACTCAGCAATGGATGAATTAGTGTTGCGCTGCTGAAATGTTTCGGAAATGGAAAAAGGAAAACCCAAATAGCTAATTTCATCAAACTCAACAGCATCCTGTGCCCCACGAACATTAGCAATGATGGCGAGCAATTTAGACGTAGTGGCGCTCAAATCAAGTTGTGCCAGAACCTGCGCTGTATCACGCATTTGAGGTATTGCTTTAGGAGAAACAAAACTTCCGAAATCAATGGTGTCGAATCCTACTTTTAACAGAGAATTTATGTAGGCAACCTTTTTTTCTGTCGGAATAAATTCGTGTATACCTTGCATGGCATCACGGGGGCATTCTGTTAGTTTCATTCTGCGAATAACGAATTTTTACAAATAACGAATTTAGCATTTATTTTAGCGAATACATATAAAAAAATATAAGCATTCGTTATTCAATTCTATTCATTATTCGCAGAAGGTGTTTATTAATCTTTCTTACTACTCCGGGCCCTTCATAAATAAAACCGGTATAAATTTGAACCAGACTTGCTCCGGCATTTAGTTTTTCTAATGCATCTTCAGGAGTATGAATACCGCCTACAGCAATGATAGGAAATGCTTTATTTGATTTTTCGCTCAGATATTTAACTATTTCTGTTGAACGTTTGGTTAATGGTTTACCACTTAAGCCTCCCTGGCCAATAGTTTGTAGTCTGGAGTTGGGAGTTCGGAGATTTTCGCGAGAAATAGTAGTATTTGTTGCTATTACACCATCAATTTTTGTTTCCCTGACAATATCAATAATATCATTCAACTGTTCATTGGTAAGGTCTGGAGCTATTTTTAAAAGAATAGGAAGCCCCTCCCCTGCCCTCCCCTTCAGGGAGGGAGATTTTATGCGAGCTAATTTTGTGTTAAGCTGTTGCAGATGTTTTAAAAGGTTTGTGAGTGGCTCTTTGTCCTGTAATGCTCTTAGATTTGGTGTATTAGGAGAACTTACATTTACTGCAAAATAATCAACATAATCATATAATGCTTCAAAGCATTTTTCATAATCGTTTTGTGCTTCTTCATTAGGTGTAATCTTGTTTTTTCCGATATTACCACCAATTATAATTTTTGTTTTCCGTTTTTTTAAACGCTCTACAGCAGCATGAACCCCTTCATTATTGAATCCCATACGGTTTATTAATGCCTCATCTTCGGGCAGGCGAAACATACGTGGTTTGTCATTCCCAGGCTGTGCTTTAGGAGTAAGTGTTCCTATTTCAATAAAGCCAAAACCATAATTACCAAGTTCATCAAACAATTTGGCATCCTTATCAAAACCAGCAGCAAGCCCAATAGGATTAGGGAATGTTAATCCAAATATTTTTCTTTCCAAACGTTTATCATTTACAATACATAGGCCTCTTATTATTCTGGAAATGCCGGGAATTGCAGAATAAAATTTTATGACTTTAACCACAATATGGTGTATCGTTTCAGGTTGAAAAAGAAAAAGGATCGGTTTTATAAAAATTTTGTACATCTATAATTTATTCTAATCCTATGCTGTGTGTTAATATCGTTTAAATATTGTTACGAAAAAAAAATCAAATTAATCAATCTCTCACCCTTCGACTCACTTCGACTCCGCTCAGTACTGGCCGCTCAGGGCAAAAATAAATCTAGTCCTTAACACACCGCACACTGAAGCCGAACGCCTTATAAAAGTTATAGCGGTCCACACGTGCCTCGGTGTAATCCAAGCCGCGGTACCAACCAGCGATAGCAATGGCCTCGGAAGCCGACCACCAGTAGCCGTAGCTGCCAACATAGCTGAACGAGCCATCGGTATCGCGATAGCCACCCGGAAGAGCTGTAAAACCATTAGTATTGCTTGCGCCTGTATTGGGGCTTGTCCAATGCGTGGTGCCGGTTTCTTTGAGATTGCCGCCTGTATTGGTTCCACGCCAGCCTGTTGTATTACACCCTGCATCCGTACCTGCTTCTACTGTGTTTTCCATGGTACACCATTCTGCATCTGTGGGTATATGCCAGCCTGTGGGGCAAACTCCCTGAACATTAGAAGAAGGTGCCGGATTCCATGAAGCCGTATTGCTTGCTCTATTGCTTGCTCCATTAATGTATTGAACCGCTTCTGCCCATTGATACAAACCACCGTAAGTAACACAGTTGGCTGGATTATTAAGATAACAGTATTTTTCTATACTGTCATTATTGTCTTGTTCTTTAGTTTCAGTAATAAAAGTACCGCTGGTACTGTAATTCAGATTTTCTGCCATCCACCATTGGGTTCCTATTAGAACAGTCTTGTATACTTTGCCATCGCGGGCATCTGTAAAACTGCTGTAACGAGATGTGTTAGTTCCAATACCTGAATTATTGTTTTGGGCAAAGATGGCTCCAACCTCGCCCTCCCCTATGAGGAGGAAGTTAAAAAGAGAAGGAAGAAGAAATATTGCCGAAACGAGAATCGTTTTTTTCATATCTAACCTTATTGCATAATAGCCCTTGAAATAATTTCTTTCATGATTTCATTTGTGCCTGCATAAATTTTTTGAACCCTGCTATCAGCATAAGCACGGGCAATCCAGTATTCCCATACATAACCATAACCGCCATAGAATTGCAGACATTCATCAACCACCTTACATTGTAAGTCGGTCATGGCAGTTTTTAGCATAGCTGCTGTTGTAACATCCAGTTCTTTTTTCAGATGCAATTCAATACATTTATCAACAAACACTCTGCCTATTTGTGTTTCGGTAGCTAATTCAGCAAGTTTAAAACGGGTATTTTGGAATGATGCTACCGGTTTACCAAAGGCAATACGTTCTTTGGTATATTGAATTGTTTTTTCAATAGCCGTTTCTGTAGTAGTAATTCCCATAATACCTACTAATAATCTTTCCTGAGGCAGCTCCTGCATCAGGTAATTAAATCCTTTCCCTTCCTCACCAAGCAGGCATGCTACGGGGGCTTTAACATTATCAAAAAATAATTCGCAGGTGTCCTGTGCTTTCATGCCTATTTTTTTTAATGGAGTACCCTTGGTAAAGCCTGCCATGCTTGTATCCATAAGTAATAAACTAGTTCCTTTAGCACCAGCATTTGGATCTGTTTTTACAACTACTATCACCATATCAGACATATATCCATTGGTAATAAAGGTTTTAGAACCATTTACAATATAATGATCCCCCTGTTTAACAGCAGTAGTTTTTATGCCCTGTAAATCGCTACCTGCTGCAGGTTCACTCATGGCAATGGCAGTAATGGCTTCACCAGTAGCCATTTTTGGCAGCCATTTCTTTTTTTGTTCTTCAGTTCCATAATGTAAAATATATGGGGCTACTATATCCGAATGCAAAAAATAACCGGGACCGGTACAGCCCGTTTTTGAAAGTTCTTCAATGATTATAGCTGAGTAACGGAAATCAGCACCAGAACCTCCATATTCGGTTGGAATGCAAGGGCACAAAATTCCCATTTCTCCGGCTTTAAGCCATGCTTCCCTTGATATTTGTCCATCCTTTTCCCATTGATCATGATAGGGAACAATTTCTTTCTGGTAAAAATCTTTTACAGCAATTCTGAGCATTTCATGCTCTTCGGTAAATAATGTACGTGGTATCATATTGGTTAATTAGTTCACTTGTTAATTGGTTCACTGGGTTATTGGTACATTCAAAAATACTATAAAATAATCTTACTATCTCTCAATTCCTGAATTTCTGTTTCAGAATAGCCTATTTTCAATAGCTCTTGTGTGGTATGCTCACCACGCTGAGGGGCAGGCAATTCAGCTTCAAATTCAAAGCTGCTGAATTTAAGTGGAAGTGCAAACTGCTGCATTTCTCCTTCTGTAGGGCTATTTATTGTTTGAACCATAGCTCTTGCCTGTACTTGTTCATTGTTTAAAGCTTCCTTCAATGAAAGCACAGGAGATACACAGCAATCGCTGCTTTTTAGTTTTTCTGTCCAATACTCCCTGGTATTACTTTTAAAAACAGAACTAACCTCAGCAAATGTTTTTTTAGCATCTTCTCCCATAACCATGTGAAATGGTATTAAATCATTTCTATCAATAGTCTTGCAAAAACGCTCCCAAAACTTGAATTCCAATGCCCCCAGTGCCATAAACTTATTGTCAGAGGTTTCATAAATAGCATAACATGGCAAAGCACCTGTTAAAAGGCCTTTCCCATACCGAATCTGACTCAATGCTGTTGTAGCATGTGCCAGCACCCCATCCATCATAGCTACATCAATATATTGGCCTTCTCCGGTCATTTTCTGCTGAACAAGTGCTGCAAGTATTCCCATAGCTGCATTTAAGGAACCACCAACTATATCACCTATTTGAAAATCAGGAATAACAGGTTTGGAATCTTTTCGGTCTAATATCCCTGCATAAGCACAAAAATTAATATCATGGCCTGCCATATCCATATATGGGCCGGTTTGTCCGTATCCTGTGATGGCACAATAGATTATATGAGGATTTAGTTTTTTTACTGTGTCATAATCTATTCCCAACTTCGTCACAACACCTGGCCGGAAACTTTCCACTATAACATCGGCTGTTTCGGTAAGTTTTAGAAATAATTGCCGGCCTTCATTTTTTGTGAGATCAATAGCAATAGACCGTTTGTTGCGGTTTATAGCATTAAAAAAAAACGAATTTTTATTTTGAATTGGGGGAATTGAACGTGCATAATCCCCAACAATAGTATCTTCAACTTTTAACACTTCGGCTCCCATATCTGCCAGGTGTAAGGTACACATAGGGCCAGGCAAAAGCCTTGTCAGGTCTATAATTTTTATTCCGGTTAATGGTTTTTGTTTCATCTCTATATAATTTGTATTATCAGATGGCTTTTCATACCAAATGGACTCACTTATACCCTCACTCCTATTATACACACATCATCCACTTGTTCCACCTTTGTTTTCCAGTTTTCAAATGTTGTAGTAAGAATTTCTTTCTGTTCCGGCATTATTTTATCATGCATGGAAAATAACAGTTCTTTAAATTTGTTGTACTTGAATTTTTTTCCTTTTTCACCTCCAAACTGGTCGGCATAACCGTCCGTAAAAAGATAAAACAGGGAGCCTTTTTCTAATTTTATGCTATGATTAGTAAACGGTAGCATTTCCGGATGGTAGCCTATAGGTTGCTTATTGGGCTTTATTTCTATGAGCTCACTATTTTTTTTATCTTTCTGTGTAGAATTTTTAACAATATATATTGGATTATTTGCACCAGCCCATTGCAGCTCTTTTGTTTCAAGATTAAAACGCACTAACGAAATATCCATTCCATCTTTGCTTTGTCCGGCCTGCCCCCCTTGGCCTAATTCTCTTAAGATTTTGTTACGAAGTTTATCTAAAATCTCTGCCGGTGTAAATAATTGATTTGTGGCGGCAATTTCATTCAGAAAGGCTATACCGAGCATACTCATAAATGCACCGGGTACTCCATGTCCTGTGCAATCTACAGCTGCAATATACCGATAGGAAGTCCCCATAAAATCTTTTTTAAACGACCAGTAAAAATCTCCGCTTACAATGTCTTTAGGTTTAAACAATATAAAGTATTCGGGCAGATATTTACTAACATGTTCCGCCTCATGTAATAAAGCATCCTGTATTTTCTTTGCATAGTTGATAGAATCTATAAAATCTTTATTTTTTTCTTCCACAAGCCTGCTCTTTTCTTCAATTATTATTTTTTGCTTTTGTGTTAACCGAAGCGAACGAAAAATAAAACCGGAAAGAATAAAAACAAGCAGTAGCACTCCTGATATAAGCAGTAAAACATACTGTTGTCTCTTTTTATCTGCTGCTGAAATAGCATCTTTCTTTTCCTGGTCTGCTTTTATCACTGCTTCTTTTTTCTCGAACTCATAGGTCATTG
>JAHEXZ010000156.1 GCA_023251835.1 Bacteroidota bacterium
TTTTCAGAACCTAAAAATATTATCTTTTTACATATTGCTCCTCGTAATAATTCATATAATCACCTGAAGTAACATTTTTAAGCCATTCTTCATTTGCAAGATACCAATCAACCGTTTTTTCAAGACCTTCTTCAAATTGCAATGAAGGCAGCCAGCCTAACTCCCTTTGTAGTTTTGATGAATCAATAGCATAGCGCAAATCATGCCCTGCACGGTCTTTTACAAATGTAATTAGCCTTGCCGATTCGCCTTCAGCACGGTTCAACTTCTTATCCATTATCTTGCAAAGCAATTGAATCAGATCAATGTTTTTCCATTCATTATGTCCGCCAATATTATAAGTAGAACCCGGTTTTGCTTTATGATATATCAGGTCTATTGCACGTGCATGATCCTCTACCCACAGCCAGTCACGTATATTTTCACCTTTTCCATAGATGGGAATGGGTTTATTATTTTTTATATTATTTATGGAAAGAGGAATTAGCTTTTCCGGAAAATGAAAACTTCCATAATTATTGGAACAATTTGAAATAACAGTATTCAGCCCGTATGTATCGTGGTAAGCTCTTACAAAATGATCAGAACTGGCTTTAGAGGCTGAATAAGGACTGTGTGGGTCGTATGCCGTTGTTTCAGTAAACATGCCAGTTTCACCAAGGCTGCCATATACTTCATCAGTAGAAACATGGTAAAAACGGTGACCGGAAAAATTGTCTTTCCATTCATTACGTGCTGCATTTAACAGGTTTACCGTTCCAATTACATTCGTCATTACAAACTCCAGAGGATTGCTTATGCTTCTGTCTACATGACTCTCAGCAGCAAGATGAATAACACCGTCAAATTTATGTTCGGCAAATAATTGATCAATAAAAGGAGCATCAACAATATCACCTTTTATGAACTCATAATTAGGCTTATCCTCAATATCCGAAAGGTTGGCCAGATTGCCGGCATAAGTCAGTTTGTCGAGATTTACAACCATGTAATCTGGGTATTTATTTACAAATAACCTCATTACATGTGAGCCAATAAATCCCGCTCCTCCGGTGATTAATATTTTTTTCATTTGTGAATTTTAATTACATAATAACCAGTTATTCGTTATTCGTGCCACCCCGAGCGAAGTCGAAGGGTATTATTCGCATCATAAGCTCCAATAATTCAATTCTTTAATTTTGTTTTTCAGGATTCCCTTTACATCAACTAAAATTCCACCTTCAGAGAGTAATGATTTATAATAAGATTCATCTAAGTGTATATATTCCTTATGATTTACAGCAACTATAACAGCATCATAACCTGTTCCAGGTTTTTCCACTAATCCAAAACCATATTCATGAATCAATTCTTCTGACGAGGCATGCGGATCAATAATGTCAACAGATACTCCAAAAGATTTAAACTCTTTAATTACATCAGCTACTTTAGAATTTCGGATATCACTAACATTTTCTTTAAAGGTAGCACCCATCACTAATACACGGGATACTGTCAAATTTTTTCTTGCAGCAATTATTTGCTTTACAGTTTGTTTTGCAATATAATATCCCATTGAATCATTAATTATACGGCCGGAATTAATGATTCGGGCATGGTATCCTAACTGCTCTGCCTTGTATGTCAAATAGTAGGGATCTACACCTATACAGTGCCCTCCTACAAGACCTGGTGAAAATTTCAGAAAATTCCATTTCGTTCCGGCAGCCTCTAACACATCATAGGTATTGATACCAAGACGTCTGAAAATAAACGAGAGTTCATTCATTAATGCAATATTTACATCGCGTTGTGTATTTTCTATAATTTTAGCAGCTTCTGCAATTTTAATAGATGCTGCTTTATGAATGCCTGGTTCTACAATTATTTTATATACGTTTGCGATGTTCTCCAATGATTCATCACAACAGCCCGAAACAATTTTCAATATTTTTGTTATGGTATGTTCTTTATCACCAGGGTTGATACGTTCGGGCGAATATCCAACTTTAAAATCGGTATGAAACTTAAGTCCCGATCCTTTTTCCAGTACCGGAACACAATCTTCCTCAGTACAACCTGGATATACTGTAGACTCATATACTACATAATCACCCTTTTTCAATACTTTACCAACAGATTGAGACGCTCCAAGCAAAGGTTTTAGATCCGGCAGATTGTGTTCATCAATAGGCGTTGGAACAGCAACAATGTAAAAATTAGCTTGTCTCAATACATCAAGTGAGGTAGTAAATTCAATATCGCAGCCCTCAAAATCTTTTGCTTCCAGTTCATTTGACGGATCAATGCTGTTTCGCATCATATTTACTCTTCCTTCATTGATGTCAAAACCGATCACTTTTACTTTTTTGGCAAACGCCAGTGCTATTGGTAAGCCAACATAGCCAAGGCCTATTACTGCAACTTTTGCTTCTTTTTTTTGAATTCTATTATACATATATGATTAGTGTGAGTGTGTGTCATGATTATGCTATAATACTGATGATAACGAAAATTAGTCCAAAGACTATTTTGAGTATATTATCCTAAATATATTGAGGAATGTATGCCAATAATAAAGCTGTTTAGGCCAATGCGAGCGAAGCGATATAGGACTATTACAGATTCATAATCAGGATTAATCAAATAAAAATTTATTTGTTTTTCTCGTTTTCTTTCTCAATGCATAAATACGTTCAATAATATCAACCACTTTCAATCCTTCCATGGCATTGGTTGTGATTACCGTGCGACCTTTTAATGTATCTATTACATTTTGAAAAATATAGTTGTGATTATTTGCCGAACCTTTATAACCACCATAATCATTGGCAGCATTAGTTGGAGGCAGTTCAGGCATATTATAATCCTTAATGCGGCAATATTCTACCTTGTCCATATATTGACCACCTACCTTTACACTACCATTACTTCCAATGATGGTTATACTGCTCTCAAGGTTGGCATCCCATACAGATGTAGAATAATTAATACTGCCCATTCCTCCGTTTACAAAATTAAAATTTACATATCCGCTGTCTTCAAACTCGGTTAAGCCGGAATGATTAAAATTCTTAAACTTTGCCTGAACATCTTTTATATCACCAAACAGCCAATACATAATATCAATAAAGTGAGAGAACTGTGTAAACAAGGTTCCACCATCAAGTTTCTGGCTACCTTTCCATCCTCCTTTTTTATAATAACGGTCATCGCGGTTCCAGTAACAATTCAGCTGCACCATATAAATATCACCGATAATTTGATTTTCTACAATGTTCTTTAGCCATACAGATGGTGGAGAATAGCGGTTTTGCATTACACAAAAAACAGTTTTGTGAACTTGTAGCGCTTTAAATATAACATTCTCACAGTCTGCCTTTGCAAGAGCCATAGGTTTTTCACAAATGATATTCTTTTTTGCATTAAGTGCTGTTAATGCCTGTTGTGCATGTAAACCATTTGGAGTACAGATACTGACTACTTCAATCTCAGGATGCGAAGCAATCATTTTGTCTACGGAAGTATAAAAATTCTCCTTTAAGTTGTTTAATCCCAATTGTTCTTTGGTCGCAATGTCACAAACAGCAATCAGCTCTGCTTCTTCATTTCTTCGAATCATTTCGGCATGACGTTTACCAATATGTCCCTGACCAATTACCGCGAATTTTATTTTACTCATATATTATTTTTATAGCAATAACCAATAACCAATCCCTAATAACCCAATCAACTAATGACCATTCACCGTTTCCTGCTTAATTTTACTAACATTATTACCTTCTATTTTATATTTTTCTTTACTTTCTGGGCAAATGGCAATGTTATCCTTATCAAACTTTAGTCGATGGCCATATTCGCTTATCCAGCCCATCAGTTTAGCCGGGTTACCAACCCAAAGTGAATAAGGTGGAATATCTTTTGTAACTACCGCACCGGCACCAATAAAAGCATATTTACCAATATTGTGTCCGCAAACAATAGTTGCATTAGCTCCTATAGAAGCTCCTTTGCCAACATGTGTTTTAGCATATTCATTTTTACGGTTAATAGCGCTACGCGGATTAATTACATTAGTAAATACCATGGAAGGCCCTAAAAAAACATCATCATCACAGGTAACGCCAGTATATATGGAAACATTGTTTTGCACTTTTACATTCCTTCCCAGAACAACTCCGGGAGAGATAACCACATTTTGGCCAAGATTGCAGCTTTCACCCAGCACACAATTTGACATAATATGCGAAAAGTGCCATATTTTTGTGCCCTTTCCAATTACACAATCTTCATCTATTACAGCAGTTGGATGTGCGAAAAAATATTGTTCCATAAAACTCTTCTTTTTAAAAAGACAAAAGTAAAAATTTACTTTGGGAAAAAGGCTTTTTGCCATCAAAAATATTAATCCATGAAATTGGATAAATCCATATTTGATGTTGCAGATACAAAAATAATAGATTTGTTAGATGAAAGACACTAACCTCAATCATTATCACCATATCACTTAAATTATCTCAGCAGACACTCTAACGCTTTTTGTTAAGTAAGTGAGTTAAAGAAAGAGGGGAAAAACAACATAACAATAACTCTGACAGAAAAAGTAGATAAATTACCAAAACATTTGGAGCTTTTTAAAAAAGAAAACCTTTGATAATTAATAGTTCGGTAGTTTTTTAATTTTTTTGGCTAAAGCCCCATTGTTATTGATGTTTTAGTAGCCCCGACCTTAAGGTCGGGGCAAATGTAAAACCGCTATTATCAAGGGCTTCAGCCCA
>JAHEXZ010000115.1 GCA_023251835.1 Bacteroidota bacterium
TTATATTCTTCCTGTAGCCAGCTTATGTAATTATCCGTACATTTTGATATGCAATAAGAATAGCGTTTTATGCGGAATTCAATATCTTCTTCCAGTAATCTGACAAGTTCCATGGCTTCGTCATAATCAGAGCTGTTTTCAAAGCATATTCCGGCATGTTGTTCAATAGCGTGTTCAATGGCAGTTATAGGCCGCAATCCCTGCTTAGTAACTGTCAGGCATTCTTCCTGTATATCAAAATCAACTGATACCGATTTGCAAAACCTTTCCCTTAACCAACCAGGCATTTTGTACTTAAACCGCCTTTCAATTTCTGTATCACTTGAAAGATTCTGTAGGTAATAATCCGGCACACGAAATATTTCCTGCCAGTCTACATAGGCATCCCATAACCCGAAACGAAGCGCATTATTCCCAAGATCAATTACTGTAAACTCCGATTTGTTAGGCAACTTGCGCGATCCTCTTCCTATCATCTGATGATATAACGTAAGCGACTTAGTAGCCCGGTTTAAAATGATGGTTTCTACTGTGGGTTCGTCAAAGCCGGTGGTAAGTATGCCCACTGAAGTAAGTATAGCATCTGGCTTGTGTTTAAACCAGTTTAATATATCCCTTCTCTCCTGCTCAGTGTTTGTATTATCCAGATGTTCAATCTCAAAGTCAGCCTTTTTAAACAGAGTATATACATGCTTTGATGTGAGTATACCATTATTAAAAATCAGTGTTTTTTTTCCTAAAGATTTTTCTTTGTATGACTCGAGCAGCTTCTCCTGCATAACATAGGTGCTATACAAACGGTCTGAGGAACTTACCGTATAATCACCATCAATACCCACTTTCAGTGAACCAAGATGCACATCATAACTATAAGTAACAGCACGCGACAAAAATCCTTTTTCAATCAATTCGGCAATGGAATGTCCAACAATAAGCTCCTGGTAGTTATCTTTCATTGGAAGGCTTATATTAGAGCTTAAAGGGGTAGCTGTAACACCCAGTATGTCAGCCTTATCAAAATACTGAAATAACTTTCGAAAAGAATTATAATGTGCCTCATCAATAATTACCAATCCAATATTTTCAATATCTAATTTTTCATCCTGCAGACGGTTATTCAATGTTTCAACCATAGCTACAAAACACATATATTGGTTTTGATCAGGCAGCGTTTTTACTTTGCTGTTGATAATTTTATTTTTTACTCCAAATTCCAACAGCATGTTTGAAGTTTGGGCACATAGCTCTATACGATGTGTCAGGATTAATACTTTTTTGCTCAGTTCCTGAATATAACGTCTGGCAATTTCAGAAAATATTACAGTTTTTCCGCCACCGGTAGGAAGCTGAAATAACAGGTTATGGGCTTCAGGAAAATATTTTAGCCGATCAAATATTTTATCTATGGCATCTTTCTGATAATCATATAGCTCCTTGCCTATTTTTTTTTCATCGGTATCCAAACGTACATACGTCATTCATACTTATATTAAAAATCTCACAAAGGTAATCTGTTTAAACTATTAAAGCATTAATATCAACGAAAATGTAATGTGGTTGTTCATGGCTGATGGTAAATTAGAATCAAAAAAAAAGATTATGAAAACTCTGCACTGTTATCTTACTGAACTATTGATATTGATTGCATCACACATCCCTGCACAAAGTGATTTTATAAGTTCACGTGTTTATGTATTAAAAGAAACCGGTGAAGCAATACCAGCAGAGAATGCACATGCTTTAATCAAATTAAATACTCATAATTATGAATTTACTATTAATTCATGCCTTATTTTAACAATAAGTGATTCCGTGACAGATAAAAGTCAGCAAACGAGTATAGATTTAAACTTTACTGGACCATTTCCTATTGATAATCTTGATTTTTATGATGTTGTAAATGATAAAAACATACATGTTATTAATGGAGAATTAACAGTAAATGAAATAACACATGCGTATAAAGTTAATTTTGGACTACACAGTCCCACCTCCAGAAATGTTTACACCCAGGGAATACCCAGTTATTCGGCACATATAAATTTTGCAATTGAGATAAACCCTATTGATTTTAATCTTGATAACATTCCTGCCAGCTTTGCAAAAACATTAATAATCAGAGTAAAAGATGGGATAATTAATAAAACAGGAGAAAATGAAATAGCTCCGGAATGTATTATTGGCGAAAAATAGCGTTCCTTTTTTTCAATTTATTTTTGAATTAGTCATGTTTTCAAAATAACATCAACAAAATTATTATTTCAAATAACCCTCCCAAAGTCTTCCCTTCGACTTTGCTCAGGGTAAACTAGCTCTGACTGACCGCGCGCGAGTCATATTGAGTTTGTCGAAATATTTGCGCGGATTGCGGAAGTTATTTTGAAAACTTCACTTATGCAAATGGTTTACAAAATTATTGAATCAGAAAATAGCCTATAGCCATAATAATCAGCAATAAAATAATTAACCAGTTGCTAAAGCCATTTTTTGGAGACATAACCGGGTTAATATGTTTATACAGGTTTAATGTATTTTTGTTTTCCATGGTTTTTTATTTTTATACATCATAAACAAATCTATACTTCGGACTGAATGAGTTTGCCTCCTTCGCAAATTCATTCGCTCAGTATTACTGCCTCTAACCTGCGTTGCTATCGCAAACCCGGTAAGATTCAGTATATATAGGATTTTAGGTTTCGCACATATATGAAAACATCTGCGAATAGTGTTCTTTCAGCTTATCCTGAGATTTCTTTTTATCAATGTTTGTATCGGTATTTATTTTCTGCAAACTGCCACTTTCAGCTGAATTTGTAGCGGACAAAGTTGTTTTTGTTTTTGCCGGTTTAGCGGCTTTTCTTATTTTTTTCTTTTTACTTTTTAACCGACATTCAATGTCACTAAAAACATTCATAAAATACAAGTAAGCATCATAGGGCGAATCAAAAGGACTAAAGTATTTATGTACATCGCCATCATTCCAGAATTTTGTGCACATATAATAAAAATGGTCAGAAGTTTGCAAGCGTTCCCATCCTTTTATTAGTTCAGAGTCGTTGCTTTCCAGTATTTGTTTCTCAATAGAATATACCTGTTTAATGGCTTCCTGCTGCATTGAATTGCTTAGCCATGCAGAAAGATCTCTTTCTGTATCAGCCCATGAACTGAAATTATGTACATCATATATATCTCTGGCAGGCAAACTTTCCACCACTTCTGATGGCGTTTTAAAGTCAAAATCAGGATGTTTAAGGATTTCAGCCGGGAGATGATCTAAAAAGTCAAAGATACCTGTAGACTCCCACTGATGTTCACCAAATGTTTCGTAATCCATAAATAGATTTACCGTTTCGCCATTACCTGCGATAGCATGTATCCAGTTTCTGAATTTATCAGCAGTAAGAGGATATTCAGCCCATCCTTTATCAGAGAAACGAAATGCAATATCATCAGATAAACGATAATTTTTTAACAATACTTTTATATTTTTTGTATTCACAGGTTTGTAGAGATAATTAGAAGTTCTGCCATTGAGTATATGATCGAGGCCTTCACAAATAATTCCTTTATAACCCATATCTTCTATATAAGCAGCTAATTCATTATTATATATTAACTCTGTATTTCTGAATACTCCCGGTTCCTGGTTAAAATACTTCTTAATAACGGCTGCATGTTTTTCTACCTGTCTTTTAAATTCATCTTTAGAATAAATAAAGCTGAGTGAATGATTATACGTTTCAGACAAAAATTCCACACATCCGGTATCAGAAAGGTCAATAAATGATTTCAATACGTCAGGTCTGTAAATTTCAAATTGCTCAATAGCTGTACCACTTATGGAGTAACTAATTTTGAACTTTCCCTGGTGGCGGTGGATAAGTTCCAGCATTTTTTTATTTGTTTTAAGATAACATTTATCAGCAACTTTATTGAGAATATCACTGTTTTTCTGTTGATCTTCGTATGGTATGTTGGCACCAATATCAAAAAAAGAATAATTTCTAATTCGGAAGGGCTGATGCACCTGAAAGTAAAAGCAGATTGATGGCATAGTTAGTTTTATATTAATTGATTTAGTGAATACGCATCTATAATTTTTTTTGCAGCAATTTCCCAGCTAACACTATTGAGGTTTTGGGAAGCATCCTCAATAACTTTATTTCTCAAAACAGAATCACTTATCAGCTTCAAAATGCAGCCGGCAGCTTTATCAGTATCCCAAAAATCAAATTTAAGAGAGCCATTTAGTACTTCCGAAACACCTGACTGTTTTGAGATAACACAAGGAATTTTAAATTGGGCAGCTTCAACTGCTGATAATCCAAAAGGTTCGGAAACTGAAGGCATGCAATACACATCGCTAATAGAAAAGAGGTAATTTAATTTTTGAGAATTCAAAAAACCGGCCATATGAAACCGGTTGCCAATATTTCTATAAGAGCTTTGCTCGAGCAACGGTTTAAAATAATCGCCAGAACCAGCCATAATAAATCTTACATCTTTATCTTTTTCAAGTACTTTAGAAGCTATATCAAGAAATTTTTCTGGTCCTTTCTGTCTTGTAAGCCGTCCAACAAACAATACCGTTTTTTCTTTAAACCGTCTTTTACTTCTAAAAGCCTTAACTACCTTGCTGCCATTGTGTATAACAAACATTTTTCTTTTGTCAATTCCATAATGCTGATGAATATTTTGGGCAGTAAAATGGCTCACCGGCATTAGCAAATCAGCATACTCCATTCCTTTTTTTTCTAATTGATATACCCATCCTTTACTATTCTCTCCTCCTCTGTCCACTTCAAGAGAGTGGATATGCATAACAAGGGGCTTACCCGTTTGTTGTTTTATTTTCACTCCGGCAAGCATCGTCATCCAGTCATGGGCATGTATAACATCAAAATCCATGTTACTTGCCAATTCAGCAGTAATGCTTGCATACTGTGCTACTTTGCTAACTATGTCATTTCCATATAGCTGATCAATAGTAAATACTCCGGCCTTTTCTCTTTCTGTAGTCAATAATGAACAATAAGTATCTTCAAAATTTTCGGGCTGAAGTGTGTGGTATGGATTTATATCTGCCGGCACAGTATGTAGTGTAAATGGCTGTTGCTGTGTATTATTAAAATAAGTAGCTAATGAATTAACATCAAGGTTATTAAGCCCAATCAAATTCATATTTTTCATTTTAAAATCAGGGCTTGATTTAGGAACAATCATAGTTATATCTGCAAGCTCAGACATAGCAGCAGATAAATCATGGCATGCAACACCCAAACCACCATTGATTATAGGTGGAAATTCCCATCCCAGCATTAAAACTTTTGGCAACTTATTTCTCATCGAATAATATAAAACATAGCAGAAAAAATAATTCTCATAAAATGACGTGCAAACGTATAGCTTGTTTAGGAAGTAGCTTTTTAGTATTCGTTAATCCTGAATTTTCAATAGCCGAAATCCAGAAATCATCAATTATACTTTCTCCAATTGCGTGTCGCTGCGAAGAGGAAATGTATAGAATGTTTTTAGAGATGCCTTAAAAATTGACATAACCTGGGGCTTTTATTTTTTACTCGGCCTACCAAAAGCCTGAATCACCGAATTTACTGATATAAAAATGAAGCAGACTTTATGTTTGCACTGTAAACTATACTTCGGCTGAACGTATATATAAAAAAGAATTTTATTAAAAAAAATAAAAACTGCCATGAGAAAATTTTATTCCTTTATTTCTATTTTTTCAATAACAAGTTATTCCATCATGTATGGACAGGACGGACAACAGAACTATTGCGATTTTGAAGGGAACAACGTTTTAAGTTTCGGAATCTGTACCGGAACAATTGATACGATGTTTATGAATCCAGCGCCAAATGGAATAGATAGTAGCATGCATTGCGCTAAATATATCAGAGATACTATCATGTATGATTATATTAAGATGTATCCTGATATGAAATTAGAAGACATCACTCTCTATGCTAATAGTTCTACACAAGCCCCAAGAATGACAATGAAGTTATATTCAACAGCACCTGTTGGCACTTTAGTAAACCTTCAGCTTGGTGTCAAGAGTGTAGATAATTATCCAAGTGGTATCCATAGTGAATACATGGCAACAACAACTGTTCAGAATGCCTGGGAACTTCTTACATTCAATTATTTTCAAACAAATACCAGTTTTGCAACACCAACAGAAATAGATAAAATTGTACTTCTGTTTCAACCGGGTACTTTAAATCATGACACAATGTATTTCGATGATCTTACCGGCCCAGTTCTTATGACTCCTGCTAATGTGCAGCAATCTGAGGCTTTGCCTGACTATAAGCTTTTTCAAAACAATCCTAATCCGGCAAAACAATCTACTTCAATAAGCTTTCAGCTAAACTCAAAAGGCGCTGTATCACTTGAAGTATTTGACCTGATTGGTAATTCAATACTATCAGTTCTAAATGGCGAGCTGAAAGCCGGTAGCTATTCTATTCC
Organism: Bacteroidota bacterium; assembly: GCA_023251835.1. Taxonomy (GTDB): domain Bacteria; phylum Bacteroidota; class Bacteroidia; order 2-12-FULL-35-15; family 2-12-FULL-35-15; genus 2-12-FULL-35-15. Next base: position 6,496 of record JAHEXZ010000115.1, read on the forward strand.
AGTTGATACATCAGAACTTCCTGATGGAATCTATTTCTATACTTTAAAAAAGGACGGTATGTCTCAAAGCAAACGAATGATTGTAGCTAAGTAAGCAGGAAGACCGAAGTCAGAAGCAAAACAACTTCAGGCTTCGGTCTTCGGACTGAATACTATTATTTCTGAAGAATGAGTTTTTTTACCAGATAATTATCTTTATCCTGCTCTTTTATTCTTACAATATACTGCCCGCTGGCAACTGAAGGCTCTAATTCTATTTCCTCCTTTCCACTCTGGAAAAATAAATTTTTATTATACACCTGCTGACCAATGATATTATATATCTGAATATTGAAATCTTTTGCGCTGGTATTTTCTTTATTCAACTGAATTGTAAATTTTCCGGCAGTAGGATTAGGAAACACATTTTTTATTTCAAAAGGGCCATTTTCATTTGAACTGCCGGCAATTCCTGTAGAAATAAATTCTGTAACAGCAGGCGGTTGACTGGCAAGAGCATTTCCTGTAAGCGAATATTCAGTTTTTCTTACTATGGTTCCTGCTGAATTAAAAGTAAGTAATACAGAAGACTGACTGGCTAATATATCAGTATAGTCAGCAGCTATACCCGCATCAATATTAATCTTTAACGGAATAGTGCCTGGAATAGGAGTTGAGTTTAACCGCACGTTATAGTTGTAATTAGCCGATAGCTCCTGATTCATAATCAATACAGATACTTCCTGCCCATTTGTACAACCATAAGATTTTACATTTGCCTGGTTGGTGATACCATCGGCAAAAGTTCCTCTAAAATTTTCAGCAAGCATCTTATAATGATAATACAATGGCTTTTTATTACCGGTTCCGGGATCGATATATCCGATATTTGTTGTTGTATTATTACCCTCAACAACACTCCATATATTAATAAAATCCAAACCGTTTTTCATGCCAACACACAACATTTCGGCCACAAACTGACCACCGATAAAACTATTTGCCCCAACACCATTCAGATTATCAGAAGGGTTATTTTGCCAATTGACATTTGCTTCAGTAATAGCTGTTTTGAGCCTTGCGTTACCTGTTCTGTTATGATAAGAATTACAGGATGCAACTCTTCCATTAAGATATATTAAATTATCCTGTAAATGATTAGCACTTGTTAAATTTGATATAACATCAGCACGGGCTTGAGAACCATTAAAGGGATAAGTATGAAATGAAATTACATCAAGATAATATCTGCCTGCAGGATCTTTACCCGTAATATCATTTGCACCTCCCGGAGTTGTTAATCCATCTATTATAGGTTTATTGAACCATGCAAGCTCAGGACCAATAATTAAAATGGAAGGATCGGCATTTTTCATAGCAGAGGCAAATGGCTTAAAATAAGCTGCTATCTGAGATGCTGAAGAATAAGAGTAACCTAAATCCGGTTCATTTGCAATGATCCAATATTTAACATTTTTTCCTTTTGTAACATTGATATATGTTACTATATCAGCAGCCTGCTGAGCTGAATACCTCCAATTATGGAATGGTACCTGAATAATTGGTTCCATCCCATAAGCCCTTACTGAATCAATAATTCGTATATACTGATAATTGGTAGGCATGTTTTTATCTGTAGCAATACCACCATAACGTATTAATACAGCTTTGCTGTCTTTTATGTTTTTCCATTGCTTATGCAGTTTGCCATAAAATATACATGGAGGATCAGTACAATTGTTTGCATCACCTATAGTATCAGGCATCCATGCATTTTCTCCGAAATAGTGAGGTGAAATTGTTTGTGAAAAACTTTGATTGAGGGTAAATAATAAACTTAATGTTAGTGCGCTCGTCCCACAGATTCTTTTTAATTTCTTCATTTATTAGTCATTAAATTATATTTCTACTGGCTAAAAGGATTCTAACTTCCAGTATCCGGCTTATGGCTATTTAAAACCTCCTTTCAGCGATAATTGTTCTGTATAACGGATGCAGTTTACATAAAGTTGTATTCTCACCTTTGATTTAACAGTTTTTAGCTACAAAAAAATAAATTTCAACTACACTTTATTGAACGACTATTCTATGAATATCAATAAAATAAGGCATTTACAGGTTATAAAGCAGAAATAAAATTAATTTTTCGATTTCAACTATTTAAAATTTATGTTAAACGAAAAATAAATTTTTTAATCAGAACCAGGTTATACTTTCGCAAAAAGGCAGATAGGAAAATATACGGATGCACCGTCACTATCATTGTCATTTCTCTTCCTGCTTTCAGTAGGAAGAGAAACCTTTGCAATCATTAACAAGATTTCTCACTGCGTTCGAAATGACATGTGGGAAATATAGAGATACTCTGAATTAGGTATAGATTTTACATAATCTCTGTAAATCAATACTTCGGTAATATTTTGTTCTGTTGGGTCGAAGCCCATGATAATCGAGGGTTTTACATTTGCCCCGACCTTAAGGTCGGGGCGACTAAAACATCAATAATAACGGGGGCTTTAGCCAAAATTATTAAAAAACTACCGAACTATTGTAAATAAATTTGAATAAAAAACAACTACTCTTATTCTGTATGGTAAATTATTTAGAAAAGCCAATTCATCCTTTAATTGGTTTTATTACGATTTTTTTCTCCTTCTTCGCCAAAGCCCAGGTATTTACTGGTACTGGAGGGGTTATACAAAACAATGGTATTGATACCTATTTTAATATAACAGTACCTGGTATCACTCAGGTTCCGTTGGATACCATCTTTGGTATCGAAGAGGTATGCGTAGATATCAATCATACATCAGTAGAAAATTTATATATATTTCTTCAATCTCCTGCTGGCAAAATAGTTCAACTTACTGCAGGCAGCAGCAGTAACGGGGCTAATTATACCAATACCTGTTTCAATAGTAGTGCAGATACTTCTATTACATTGGCTAATGCACCATATACGGGTAGTTACAGACCCATTGGTTATCTGGGACGATTTAATGACGGACAGATTGGAAATGGTATTTGGAAATTAATTGTACGTGATTATATTGCTTCTCCTGATTCAGGATATGTAATTAGCTGGAGCATTAAATTTGGCAATAATCCATCAAAACCGATTGTATTTACATCTTCTAATCTTCCGATAGTTATTATTAATACCAACGGACAAACGATCTCTGAAAATGAGATAACAGTGAGTATGGGAATCATATTCAATGGTAATCAACGTAACTATATCACCGACAGTTGGAATGAATATAATGGTAAAACGCGGATTAATATCAGGGGAAATACATCAAAAAATTTTGAAAAAAAATCCTATGCGCTGGAATTAAGAGATGCATGGGGAGAAGAAACACAGGCATCGCTACTGGGGATGCCTTCAGAGAGTGATTGGTGCCTCATTGCATTATATGCCGACAAAAGTCTTTTACGTAATCAAATTACGTATGACCTTTATCGCGAAATGGGGCACTACTCTCCACGCACTAAAAATGTAGAAGTAATTATTAATAGTGAATACCAGGGAGTGTATGCATTACTTGAAAAACCTAAAAGAGATAATGACAGGATTGATATTTCAAAAGTAACCTCAACAGATAATTTTTATCCCGAAATTACCGGGGGATATATTATAAAAATCGACAGAAGCTATGAAGATGGGTGGAACTCTCTATTGGAAGGAAATTCACCAAACAACTCTCATTTTTATTACCAGTATGTTTACCCAAAAGACACAGCCATTACGATACCACAAAAAAATTATATTGAAGATTTTATGGATAGCCTGGAAACTACTATAAACTCAAGCTATTATGCCAGCCCAACAGAAGGATATCAGAAATATATTAATACATCTTCTTTTATTGATTTTTTCATTATTAATGAATTAAGTAAAAATATAGATGCATATCGCCTGAGCACTTATCTCTATAAAGATAATATCAATAAAGGCGGAAAATTAAGTATTGGCCCTGTATGGGACTATGATCTTGCCTGGCACAATTGTAATTACGGCAATGCCTTTGCTCCTTCAGGCTGGGAATATCAACTACCTGATGCAGACTTTCCAAGCCCTACCTGGTGGAGCCGTTTTATGGATGATTCTAATTTTACAAACCTGTTATCCTGCCGATGGAATGAATTACGCCAAAGCATTATAAATATTAATTATCTGAATAATTATATTGATAGCAATGCCGCATTATTAGATGAAGCCCAACAACGTAATTTTGTTCAATGGCCCGTTATAGGTAGTTATATTTTTCCTAATCCGCAAACTCAATCGGTTACAAGCTATCAGAACGAAGTAAACGATATAAAAAACTGGATCGCCAGCCGCATACCATGGTTAGATGCCAATATATCAGGGGTATGCCAGACTGTGAATACGGATGAACATGTTGCTTTTGCACCAACTATCAATTGTTTTCCCAACCCTTTCACTGACAACCTGAACGTGAGCTACAAAATCACTGGCGCCACAACAACAGTAAAAATGGAATTGTTCAGCCTGTTAGGCAAACCTGTTCAGCTTCTTTATAGCGGAACCAGACAGGCAGGGATATATGAGGAAAAAGTGAATACGAGCCAATTAGCAGCAGGTATCTATATTGTAAGATTGAGTGTTGATAGTCACGCTGTTTACAAAAAAATGACAAAGGTGAGATAACTTAATTGCCGGCAGATTCCATCATTTCTACCGGCAAGCTGATTGTAAATATAGTTCCTTTGTTAGGCGAGCTTTTAGCACTGATAAAGCCATGATGTTCCTCAATAATTTTTTTACAAATGGCTAAACCTACCCCGGTTCCGGAATATTCAGCATTTCCATGAAGGCGCTTAAATAATGAAAAAATTTTTTCTGCATACCGTTGTTCAAAACCAACCCCATTATCCTGTATACATATTCTCCAATACTTATTGATTTTAATTTGTTTTTGCAGCTCTGGCTGAACAGATGAAATAACCGGGCATAACTCTCCGCCCCCCTGCCTGCTGTAATATACTTCGTGTGGAGGACGAGCGGTTGCTGAATTTGAGTTTACAGCCTGTTCTGTTGTTAAAAATAGGTTATTCTTTTTAAAAGAACCGCGAAAAGTTTCCATAGTTGCCGATATATGAATAACAGGAGCTGTAGTATCATTTGAATATTTAAGGGAATTGTTTATCAGATGCTGGAACAATAGTTTAATGAGACTGGGATACACCGGTAAGGTTGGCATTTTACCTATTGTTACATGCGCTTTTTTTTCTTTGATGAGTATATACATACTCTCGGTGAGCTCATCCAGCAATAGGTTCAGATCTGTATTCACCGGTGTTTCTTTTGATACATCAATTTTGCTGAAGGCGATAATATCATTTATCAGGTTTTGCATGCGGGTACATGCCACCTGCATCCTTTCAATATACAATCGTCCCTCCCGATCCAACTTATTTTTATATTTTGAAGTAATAAAATCATTGAACATGCAGATTTTCCGGAGAGGCTCCTGTAAATCATGTGAAGCGATATACGTAAATTGATCCAGATCTTTGTTTGCAGACTCCAGCTTTTCAATATTTTTAAGCAACTGAAGATTCAGCTCTTTCACCTTTTCTTCCGAAACAATACGATCACGTATTTCAATTTCCAGATTTTTATTTGCTTCTTTAAGCAATTTCCCCTGCTCCAGAAGCTGGTGGTTTTTACGGTATAAATCCACAAAAACAGCCACTTTTGCCCGTAATAAATCCGGAAGAATAGGTTTATATATATAATCTACGGCCCCGGCTTTATATCCTTTATAAATGTTTTCATCACCGGGACTATGTGCAGTAATAAAAATGATTGGAATATGTTTCAGCTTTTCCCGCTGATGGATCATGGAGGCAGTTTCAAAGCCGTTCATTTCAGGCATCTCCACATCCATTAAAATCAATGTAAAATCGCATTCCTTTAATAAAATTTTCAGTGCACTAATACCGGAAGTTACTTTAGTCAGGCGATAATCATCCTGTTCCAGAATGCTTGATATGGAGAACAAATTATCTTTGCGATCATCTACCAATAATATTTTGGGTCTTATAAACTGATAGGGTGTCATCGCTTATTTTTCATAATTATAGCACAAATTTATTGATTATTGGTT
>JAHEXZ010000157.1 GCA_023251835.1 Bacteroidota bacterium
CCAAAGCCTCTTTAACCCTTTTCACCGATTCAATTAATTTATCTTCTGACGTTGCATATGAAAAACGTATACAATTATCATCTCCAAAGGCATCTCCGGAAACCAGGGCTACATTACCTTCTTCAAGCAAAAACATACTCAGGTCGTGTGAATTTTTTATATGGTAATTGTTATACGACTTGCCGAAATAGTAGGAAATATCAGGAAAGATATAAAAGGCGCCTTCCGGTACATTAGCTTTTACTCCCGGAATTTCTTTTAATAAGTTTAAAACAAGGTCTCTGCGTTTTTTAAAGGCATCACACATTCCGTATGTTACTGAAGGATTGGCTTTTACTGCTTCTAATGAAGCCATTTGGGAAATGGAGGAAGCACCTGAAGTAAACTGTCCCTGCATTTTCTCACATGCCTGTGCAATCCACAGGGGGGCTCCAATGTACCCGATACGCCAGCCTGTCATTGCAAAGCCTTTAGATACACCATTTACTGTAATTACCCGATCATATATAAAATCAAATTGAGCCATACTTTCATGTTTTCCAGTGAAATGGATATGTTCATAGATTTCATCAGAAATAACATACAAATCAGGATATTGAATGATTACTTCTGCGAGAGCTTTTAACTCCTCTTTGTTGTATACGGAGCCACTTGGGTTACAGGGTGTACTGAAAACAATCATTTTTGTTTTCGGGGTAATGGCTTTTTTGAGTTGCTGTGGAGTAATCTTGAAATTAGAATCAACATTTGTAGGAATTGTAACCGGTATACCTTCTGCCAGTTTTATGGTTTCAATATAACTTACCCAATAAGGAATGGGTACAATCACTTCTTCACCCGGGTTAACCATACTCAGGATAACATTGGCAATAGATTGTTTGGCACCGGTAGAAACAACAATCTGTTCAGCAGTATAATTTAAATTATTATCACGTTTAAATTTTTCTGAAATAGCTTTGCGTAAATCCAGCAATCCGGCAACAGGGGTGTAACGGGTAATGTTATTATCTATAGCACGTTTTGCGGCTTCTTTTATAAAATCCGGGGTGTTAAAATCCGGTTCACCAATGCTCAGGCTGATAATATCCTTACCTTGTGCCTGCAACTCCCGGCTTTTTTTAGCCATTGCAAGTGTTTGCGATTCGGCTAAATGCGTGATTCTATCAGATAATTTACTCATAAAAAAATAGGTTTGAAATTACAAAGCTAATAAAATTGTATGAGCATAAATGAGAAATATGCTTTTTGAAATTAACCGGATTATTCACATTACAGATTCTGCGTAATTCGTCTGTTTTATTGCTAAATTTGTCTGGGAAAAAGTGCTATAAAATATTTTAGAAAAGTAAATAAAACTTAAAAATCGTGGATCAACTATTTGAGATTTTAAAACTTATCTTACCTGCCGGTATTGTGTTCCTGAGTACCTATTACCTGGTGAAGAATTTTTTAGACCAGGAACGAAGTAAAAAATCATTGGATTTAAAATTAGCCAGCCAAACAGTACTTACTCCGCTGAGGCTTCAGGCTTATGAGCGTATGGTGTTGTTTTTAGAGCGTATCAACCCCAACAGTATGGTAATGCGCACCAATAAGGCTGTGAGTGCTCCAATATTACAAGGTGAGCTTCTTAAAATAGTTCGCAGTGAGTTTGAACATAATTTATCGCAACAGATTTATATGAGCAATAAAGCTTGGGAAACAATAGTACAAGCCAAAGAAGAAACTATTAAAATAATTAATGTTGCAGCTTCTAAAGTAAGCCCGGAAGCCAATGGTATGGAGCTGGCACAAACTATTATTTCTGTTTCATCCCAACTGAAAGAACTGCCTGCCAAAGCAGCAATTGATTTTATTAAGAAGGAGATTGGGAGGGAGTTTTAGGAGTCACCGCAGGGAATATTCATAATTCGTGAAAATTCGTAATTCGTAGAGTATGGAAGAAAAAGAACGTAAAGAAAAGTTTACAACCGATTCAGGTATTGAAATAAAGAGAGTTTATACTCTCTCCCCGAAAGGAAAGGATAAGGATGGGGCGGAGCATGAACAACCGGGAGAGTACCCTTTTACTCGTGGAGTTCAGCCCACTATGTACCGTAGCAAGTTGTGGACTATGCGCCAGTATGCGGGTTTCTCTACTGCCGAAGAATCGAACAAACGTTATCATTATTTATTGAGCCAGGGAACTACCGGTTTGTCAGTTGCATTTGATTTACCAACACAGATTGGTTATGACAGCGACCATGCTTTTGCCGATGGTGAGGTGGGTAAAGCCGGTGTGGCAATAGACTCCTTACGTGATATTGAAATTTTATTTGATGGAATAAAGCTGGAAAATATCACTACTTCTATGACCATCAATTCCACTGCGTCTATCCTTTTGGCTATGTATATTGCCTTGGCCAAAAAGCAGGGTGCTGACCTTAAAAAAATATCCGGTACTATTCAAAATGATTTATTAAAAGAATATGCAGCCCGTGGAACGTACATTTATCCTCCCAAGCCAAGTATGCGTATCATTACTGATATTTTTGAATACTGTTCTAAAGAAGTTCCGAAATGGAACACCATCTCTATTTCTGGTTATCACATACGTGAGGCGGGTTCTACAGCGGTGCAGGAATTGGCATTTACATTGGCAAATGGTAAAGCTTATCTGAAAGCTGCCATTGACAAAGGGCTGGATATAAATGTATTTGCAAAACGTTTGTCTTTCTTTTTTAATGCACACAATAATTTGTTTGAGGAAGTAGCTAAGTTCCGTGCTGCACGCAGGATGTGGGCAAAAATCACCAAAGAGCTTGGAGCTACTGATCCGCGTGCACAGATGTTGCGTTTTCATACACAGACAGGTGGTTCCACACTTACTGCCCAACAACCGAATAATAACATTATTCGTGTAACCATACAAGCGATGTCAGCTGTATTGGGAGGTACACAAAGTTTACATACCAATGGTTTTGACGAAGCTATAGCTCTGCCTACAGAAGAAGCTGCCCGTATAGCTCTGCGTACACAACAAATTATTGGTTATGAAAGTGGTATTGCTGATACGGTTGATCCGTTGGCAGGTTCGTATTTTGTTGAAACACTTACCAATGAAGTAGAAACTGCTGCATGGGAATATATTCATCAAATAGATGCAATGGGTGGTGCTGTTGCTGCTATTGAAGAAGGGTATATGCAGAACGAAATTGCTGCTTCTGCTTATAAATACCAGGAAGATATTGAAAGCGGTGAAAAAGTAATTGTTGGAGTTAACAAATTCAATGTTCAAGAAAAACCATTAACAGATATTTTTACAGTGGATGATTCTATACGCCAGTTACAGATAGAAAAAATTAAAAAAGTAAAAGCCGAACGTGATAATGAAAAGGTAAAGGAATTATTGAAAAAATTAGATTCTAATGCCCGTGCTGATATTAACCTAATGCCAACTATCCTTGAAGCTGCCGAACAGTATGCTACATTGGGTGAGATTGCAGATACCATGCGGAATGTGTTTGGGGAGTATAAGTAACCACATGAATACTGATTGCGAAATAATCCAACTGCCCTCTATCAAAGAATTGGGAATGGATTTATTGGAATTGACTTTTTTTCAAAAATTCTGGACATTATCCCGTTTAATGTATAAATAATTTCGATTAAAAGCCTTACCTTTGCAATACAATTACTTCATCTGTCAATCCTTTCGGAATTTTTGAATCCCCTAAAGCTAAACAGTTTCAAAAAGTTTTTTTTCATTAGGCCCGTGGAAGAATACTTTATAATTTTTTCGGCCTTTATATTAATCAGTACGCAATGTCATTTGAAAATTTAAATTTAATTGATCCTATCCTCAAGGCTTTAAAAACAGAAGGATATACACAGCCAACCCCTATACAGGCAAAAGCAATTCCATTAATCCTGAGCAGAAAAGATTTGCTTGGGGTAGCCCAAACAGGAACAGGTAAAACTGCGGCATTCGCTATTCCTATGCTTCAGCTTATGGATGAAGATAGAAAAGTAACATCAGGCAAACGTGCCATCCGAAGTTTAATACTAACCCCTACAAGGGAACTAGCGATACAAATCGGAGAAAGTTTTACCAGTTACGGCAAAAATATTAACCTGAAACACCAAGTTGTTTTTGGTGGCGTGAGCCAGCACGGACAGGTAGAAGCCCTGAATGCAGGATTTGATGTGTTGATTGCGACTCCCGGCCGATTACTCGATTTAATGAACCAACGCTATGTTAGTTTAAAGGATATCCAGTTTTTTGTGTTGGATGAGGCGGACAGAATGCTGGATATGGGTTTTGTACACGATGTAAAAAAGATCATTGCAAAATTACCTGCAAAACGACAATCACTGTTTTTTTCAGCAACAATGCCACCCCTTATTGTTCAGTTGGCCAATACGATATTGGTTAATCCTTCTAAAGTAGAAGTAACCCCTATATCAAGCACAGCAGATACTATAAACCAAGTGGTTTATTTTGTTGATAAGGAAAATAAAAAAAATTTGCTAATCGATCTGTTAAAAGATAAAAAAATTGAGCGCGTACTTGTCTTTACACGCACCAAGCATGGTGCAGATAAAGTAGCAAAAGATTTGACCAAAAACGGTATCAATTCCCAGGCAATACATGGCAACAAATCCCAGAATGCCCGTCAGAACGCATTAAATAATTTTAAATCCAAA
>JAHEXZ010000054.1 GCA_023251835.1 Bacteroidota bacterium
TACTGCTGTTGGGGCCTACGCTCTTTATGAAAATACAGGCGACTACAATACTGCTACCGGTGCATATTCCCTTAATGAAAATACTTCCGGTCTCTATAATACTGCCAATGGTATATGGGCGCTTGCAAGTAATACAACCGGTGGTTATAATACTGCTATTGGAAGTTTTGCTCTTTTTCCGAATACGTCCGGAATTTTTAATACTGCAACCGGTGTTTTTGCTCTCGCTTCCAATACGAATGGCACTTGTAATACAGCAGATGGAATGTCTGCACTCACTGGCAACATTTCAGGAAGTTATAATACTGCTGGTGGGTATAATGCGCTGTATTCTAATACTGCTGATTATATTACGGCATACGGGGCATATTCACTGTATTCTAATACTACCGGTGGCTATAATACTGCTTATGGATTTTATTCTCTTTATGAGAATACAACTGGTATACAAAATACAGGAATTGGAATGAATGCACTGCGTTATAATACTACCGGAAATTATAATACTGCTATAGGTATACAAGCGCTTTATAAGAATACAACAGCCAAGTGGAATACGGCCTCCGGAGCCCATGCTCTTTACTCTAATGATACAGGAATAGCAAATACAGCAAATGGTGCATTTGCATTGTATTCCAATACCTTTGGTAATTATAATACTGCACTTGGTGAAGAAGCACTTTATAATAATACTACCGGAGCTTATGGTACTGCCGTTGGTATGCATGCGCTTTTTTCTAATACTACAGGAATTTATAATACAGCACTCGGACAGGGTGCACTTTATACCAGTACCACAGGAAATAGAAATACTGCTATCGGAATGCAGGCTCTGTATTCTAATACTACAGGAAATTATAATACTGCCAGTGGTATGAGTAGCCTTAAAAATAATATTACAGGAAGTTATAACACCGGAACCGGAGTTGAATCACTTTATAATAATTCTACGGGTAATAATAATACGGCAAGTGGAGCCCAGGCTCTCTTTAATAATACTTCTGGTATTGATAATACAGCTATAGGAACCACTACTCTTTACAATAACATTACCGGAGGAAATAATACGGCTGTGGGCAGAAATGCTTTATATAGCAACACTTTTGGGGCTGGTAATACAGCAACCGGAAGAAGCGCATTGTATTCAAATACCATCGGAAACAGCAACAGTGCTTATGGTATACTGGCACTTTATTCAAACACCACAGGTAATTATAATACAGCTATTGGAGATAGTTCCCTTTCTCTCAATACCTCTGGCACTATTAATACCGCTACCGGCACCCATTCACTTTATTCTAACTCTACCGGTAACTATAATACTGCAACCGGTGGCTATTCACTTTATTCTAATACTTCAGGCTCATACAATACAGCCGTTGGAGAGGACGCGCTTAAAGCCAATCTTACAGGTACATACAATACAGCCATTGGTTATCAGGCTTATGATGCCGGTACTGCTTATACTAATTCAACAGCTATAGGTTATAAAGCCCAGATTACAGCAAGCAATACCATTCAGTTGGGTAATAACAATATTACCGATGTTAAAACTTCGGGCGCTATGACCGCTAATGGTTATACAACAGCTTTTAGTGCTCAGAGTGGAAATTATACACTAACAGCATTAGATGACATTGTTGCAGTAATCGGTACTGCAACTATTTCTCTCCCTACCGCAGTTGGAATCGCAGGAAGAAAATACACCATAAAAAATATTGATCCTGTACAAACCATAACGGTAGCTGCTTCTATTCCAGAAACCATTGATGGGGCTCCAATAAAAACATTAACCGCACAGTATCAATATATTACAATTGTAAGTGACGGATCTGATTGGTTGATTATCGCTAACAATTAGAAAGTATACTAATAATATAGACTTCTAAAGTTAATAATTACTTACTCATGTTACGCAAAGAAAAAGATTTAAAAATGATAGCCTTTTATACTTGTAATGGACAAGAAAATTAATAAAGAGGGAAGGGTAATTTTCTCAAAAAGACAATAAAAGTGACAGCTTTAAATAATTCATAATCACTATCATTGTCATTTCGAATCCTGCTGAAAGCAGGATTCGAAATCTTTGCAATTGATTGACAAGATTTCTCACTGCGTTCGAAATGACAGGTGGAAATATAGAGATATTCTGAATTAGATATAAATTTTGCGTAACATTAATTACTTAATAAAAAGAATAAGATAAAACCTTCACTTCCCTTTAAAAAAGTGTAAATTTGCAGTCTGAATAACAAATACTATTATAGTGTTTCTTTTAACGGGAAGTTTCAAACTGAACATTAAAATTTTAAAGAAGGCGGCAGTAGCCTGTTTTTTTCTTTTATTCTCTGTATCATATTCAAAAGCCCAATTAATTATTAATGAAGTTTCTCAGGGGCCAACTGGTTCTCAGGAGTATGTTGAACTATTGGTTGTTGGAACCTCATCCTGCACTTCTGTTTCATGCCTGGATTTAAGAGGATATTATATTGATGATAATAATGGAAGCTATGCAACAGGAACCGGAACTGGAATAGCTCAGGGGTGTATCCGTTTTAAAAATACCTCCCTTTGGTCTTGTATCCCTGTAGGTACTTTAATTGTAATATACAATGATGCTGACCCGAATCCCACTATTCCTGCACAGGATTTATCCCTGGCTGATGGTAATGCCCGTCTGATTATTCCGGTTAGCAATTGCACTTTGCTGGAAGTAAATATTGATTATCCAAGTATTAGTTCGTCTGCATATCCAACCACCGGATTTAACTCATGTGGCGATTGGGCTACGCTGGCCATGGCAAATGGAGATGATTCTTTTCAAACTATTGATCCTTCAGGAAATACTGTTTTTTCCGTTAGTTGGGGCAATAATACAACTAATACTATGATTTATTTTAGTGGTTCTTCATCAGCAATGGTTGCCTATATGGCAAATACAATTGATGATACCCCTAATAGCCAGGGAAATTGGGAAAGAATACCTGCTGTGGGTAACGAAACTCCCGGTAATCCTAACAATGCTGCTAATGCAGCATGGATAAATTCTATGAATAATCTATTAAATGCCTCATTTAATGCTGATATTTTATCGGGTTGTGAACCTTTTTGCTCCAATTTTACAGATGCTTCTGTTTCAGTTGGAAGCAATATTGTTGAATGGTACTGGGATTTTGGAGATAGTAGCTTCTCTGACGTGCAGCATCCACAACATTGTTTTAATAATCAGGGGACATATTCTGTTACACTTACCGTTACTTCCGGTGATGGTTGTACCTCATCCGTTACAAATACCAATATGATTATTTTAGATAGCGAACCTGTGGCAGATTTTATACTTCCGGATATACGAAATATTTTTGAATCCGAAATTTCATTTACAGACAACTCCACCGGTGCCACTTCCTGGAACTGGAATTTTGGAGATGCTTCTGATTTAATAAATAATACAAGCAGTTTAACCAATCCAACACATACATATACTGAACCGGGATATTACTGTGTAACGCTTGCAATTGCTAATAATGCAGGATGTAAAGATACTAATCAGCAATGTTTTGAAATAAATTCTCAATATACTTTTTATATTCCCAATGCCTTCTCGCCCAATGGCGATGGCAAAAATGATGAATTTTATGGTAAAGGTGAAGGTATTCTTGAGTTTGAGATAACAATTTATGACCGTTGGGGAAATGTTGTTTTTGCTTCAAAGGATATCAATGAGCACTGGAATGGCAAATCAAAAAAGGGAAACAACCTTTTGCAGCAGGATAGTTACGTATATAATGTGGTAATAAAAGATAAGAATAAAGACAGGCATCAGTATACGGGTAATATTATTGTTGCAAGATAAAACCAAAAATCTGCTATATTTACCTGCAAATTCCCTGTCTGCCAACAGGTAGGTATCTGACAAAAATTAATAATGCGAATTAGGGTTTGAATGAAAGACCCATTGTGGGTGGGTCATTTCGAGTTTATCGAGAAATCAGGGTAGCAAATAAATTACGAAATTAAAATGAATTATTATGTTTATATATTAAAATGTGCTGACAGTAAATATTATACAGGCATTACCAATAATATAGAAAGGCGTTTAGAAGAACATAAACAGGGAATAAATAAAAACTGTTATACATACGCCAGAAGGCCACTGGAATTAGTATATAAAATAAGCTTTACAAAACCTAATGAAGCGATAATATGGGAAAAGAAAATAAAAAACTGGAGCAGAAAAAAGAAAGAAGCATTAATGACTGAAAATTGGGACGACTTAATTAAATTTTCAAAAAAAGTAGTTAAATCAATAGGCCAGTATCATCAAATGCCTCACGCACGTTTCTCGATAAACTCGAAATGACCACAGCACAGAATTTTTTTTTTAGCTTATTCTCCTTTGAAAAAATAATTTTCAACCCCTAATTCGCATTAATAATTAAAAAACAAACGGATGAAATTAAGACTATTTGCATTTGCTTTACTATTAACTTTTTCATCCGATACATTCGCTCAATTCCCACCCAATACATATCAAAGCGCTTCCAATCCCTATTACTGGAAAAACCGTAAACCATTTGAAGGCTATTGGCAACAGGATGTGCACTATAAAATTACAGCTTCCTTAGATGATAAGTCTGATATTATTGATGGTTCAATAGAGTTAATATACACTAATAATTCACCCGATCAATTGCCTTTTGTTTATTTTCATCTATACAGCAATGCGCAGGTTAAAGGCTCTTATCTGACAGATTTATATGAAAATAACGGGTATAAAGTTTATTATGGAAAATACCAGTCAGAGGGTTTAGGAACAAATGTCTCAAAAGTTACGCTTAATGGAACTGAATTAAAAACAGAACAGGATAATACTATTTTAAAAGTATTTCTACCTCAACCCATAAAATCAGGTGAAAGCATTACTTTTAAAATTGATTTTAAAACATATTTTGATAATGGTTCTATCCGCAACCGGATGAAATTATTTAATGCCTGGGGAAATAAACATTATGATGTAGTGCACTGGTATCCGCGTATTTCAGTATATGACCGTAAAATGGGATGGGACACCGATCAGCACATGGATCATGAATTTTATGGCGATTTTGGAACGTATGATGTATCATTTACTTTTCCTAATAATTATATTCTTGATGCAACAGGAATTCTGGTTAATAGAAATGAGGTACTTCCTGCTGACCTTCTTGCCAAATTAGATATTAAAAATTTCAAAAATAAACCCTGGAATGAGGCTCCGTCTGTTGTTATTCAGCCTGATGGTACACAAAAAATATGGAAATTCCATGCCGAAAACGTTCATGATTTTGCGCTTACAGCCGATCCCACCTATCGTATTGGAGAAGCAGAATGGAACGGAGTAAAATGTATTGCACTGGCACAGGAGCCTCATGCTTCCCGATGGCAGAATGCAGCCGAATATGCTGCTAAGGTTATTAAAGTAAACTCGGAAGATTTTGGAATGTACGCCTATCCTAAAATGATTGTTGCTGATGCCCAGGATGGAATGGAATATCCAATGCTTACGCTTGATGGAGGCTATGACCCTGATTATCGCGATTTATTTGCCCATGAAATAAGCCACAACTGGTTCTTCGGCATGGTTGGTTCTAATGAAACATACAGGGCAGCTCTGGATGAAGGATTTACACAATTTTTAACCGACTGGACATACGAACGTATTGATGGCCCTTTGCGCGTTAAATATGCTCCTCGTTCAAACTACATACAGCGTTTTACCGAGCCTGATTATGTACGCAATGGTGAAATATTTACAGGCTATATGACGGATGCCGCAAGAGGTAAGGAAACGAATATTAATACTCATTCTGACGGATATAATGGTGCTATACGCCATGGAGGCGGGTACAGTCAGGTGTATATGAAAACTGCCACTATGCTTTACAATTTACAGTATGTGCTTGGCGATTCCCTTTTTTTACATGCCATGCAACACTATTTTAATCAATGGAAATTCGCACATCCATATATTGAGAATTTTCGTAATTCAATTATTCAATATACAAAAGTAGATTTAAATTGGTTTTTTGACCAATGGATTGAAACATCTAAAACTATTGATTATGGCGTAAAATCAGTAAAACATGGAGAACGTGATGGTGAGTATAAAATTATTTTTAAACGTAAAGGCATGCAAATGCCGGTTGATTTTGTTGTAGTTGCCAAAAATGATAGTGTTTATAATTTTCATATCCCCAACAACTGGTTTGTTAAAAAAACAGATGCTACTGTGCTTCCCCGTTGGATAGGATGGGACAAAGTAAAGCCTGAATATACAGCTACTGTTGTTATACCGGTAGGTATAGAAGATGTGATTATTGACCCAAGCACTCGCCTGGCTGATGTAAATATGCTTGATAACAATAAAAAAATTTCAATAAAATACCGTTTTGATTCTAAAATTTATAACCCTCCTAACTGGATGCGTTATGAGCTGTTTGCCCGCCCTGATATATGGTGGAATGCCTATGATGGAATAAAAGCAGGATTAAACCTTAATGGCAATTATATGAACTACCGGCATATTGTTGATGCCACTGTGTGGTTTAATACTGGTATTGGGCAGAATTTAACGGAAGGAACTTACTCAAAAGATAAATATGATAATGTCAATTTCAGGATAAGTTACCGTACGGCAACAGATAAATTTATGCAGGGTTCCGCATTTTATATGTCAGCAAAAGCATTGGATGGCCTAAATGCCTATACTATTGGTTTTGACAGAAAAGATAAAGCAGAGAAAAACAGGGTATTCATGTATTTCAAATCAATGTACCGTAAGGATTTGAATGATTTAACCTATCTGTTGCTTCCTAATGAATGGCTTGCCAACCAGTTAAATAATACACTTAATATAGGGGTTGAACATACGTATAGTTATCCAAAAGGTACGGGTAATATTAATTTGGGAATGCGTTCATCCGCTCTGTTAAGTGATTATGATTTTAAAACGATAAGTTTAAATGTAGTCAACCGCAACCGGTTAGGAAAATTTAATTTTAATACCCGTTTAGTTGGCCAATATGGAACAGGAAAATACTGGGCAAACGAATCTTCATTATTTCTTGCAGGAGCTAACCCTGAAGAAATGATGGATAATAAGTACACGCGTTCACAAGGTTTCTTTGCTCCTTCCCAGGCAGCAATAGGAGCTGGAACCAACCATTTTCAGTATGGAGGAGGACTTAATTTGCGTGGTTATTCAGGATACCTGGCACCACAATTGTTAAGCGATGGAATTACCACTGTATATACTTATAAAGGACAAACAGGTGCTGCTGTAAATGCAGAGTTAGAATTTGATGGCATTATAAGAATGAAAAAACAAAACTGGCTGACACGAACATTTAAATTAACTACCTATTTATTTGGAGATGTTGGTATTATTAATTACAATACTATAAATGATAACATATTAAAGATTAGCGATGTGCGTGCTGATGCAGGTCTTGGTGTTGCGCTTACAATTAAAAAGTTCGGAGTACTACAAACAGTTAATCCACTGACTATTCGTTTTGATATGCCATTCTTCCTCAATAAAGCTCCTGCTGCCGACAAAAATTTTGTCCAATATCGTTATGTAATTGCTATAAGCAGGGCTTTTTGATTTCGGATTGGTAATTCCGGATTTTTACTGAATCATAGTGAATTTAGCAAAGGCGGTTAGATTCAGTAATACTGAGCGAATGAGTTTGCAATGGTTAGTGAGCTTGTCGAACTATTGCAAACGGTTCGGCTGAGCTCACCGAAGCCTCATTCAGCTGAAGTATTGAATTTCAGATTTGGGAATTAAAATTTGTTGTATTTTGCATAGAATTTTGAAATACATAAAAATAGATCACTAACAAATAAACATAAACAATGAAAAAGTTATTTATTGCCGTTTGTACCGTTATTGCAAGTATTGCCGTTGTTGCTCAAACTAATGACGAACAATATGATAAAGCATATAAACTAAAAATCGAATTCAAATATAAAGAAGCACTTCCTCTTTTTCAGAGTTTGTTAAAAAGTGATTCAAACAATGTAAATTACCTGGCACATGCAAGTTATATTTATTCAAAATATGGTTTTTTCTATGCTCCGGAAGCTGAAAAGATGAAGTATTACCATACGGCCGAATACCTTTCTAAAAAAGCTATTAAACTGAATGAAAAATCAGCCGATGCTCATTTTGCATATGCAATGGCGTTGGGACGTATCAATGAAAATGCAAGTTCCAAACAAAAAATAGCCAATGCAAAATTAATCAAATCAGAAGTAGACAGAGCTATTGCATTAAACCCTAAGTTAGCTGGTGCCCACCATATATTAGGACGTTGGCACAGGACCATTGCAGGTTTTAATAGTGTAGAAAAAATGATGATTAACTCTTTCTTTGGCGGAGTACCTCCCGGAGGTTCCTATGACGATGCTGTAAAAGCTTTTATGACGGCTATTAGTATAGAACCGAAATATATGAATCATCAGTATGAGCTGGCTCAAACTTATTATGATATGGGTAAACCGGTAGAAGCAAAACTATGGGCAAAGAAGGCTTTAGAAATTATTCCTGTAAGTGATGATGATAGAAAAGCAAAAACGGAGTGTGAAACATTGCTAAAAAAACTTAACTAATTATACTGAATCATAGCAACCCAATAGCTATCGGGTTTAAGAACGTCAGTGCATTTGATCCGCTTGCGCTGAGCTTTGTCCTGATAGATACCAGGTCATTAAACTCAATAGCCCGGAATATATAACAGATTATGATACTTTAAATAACCGAATTTATCTCTATTTGTATATGAAATTTCATTTAGTATCAGGTGCCTGCGGATTTGTAGGCCGAAATATGGTGAAACGTTTGTTAAGCACCACCAATGACAAAATTTTTATTGTGGATGATCTTTCTGTTGGAACGCATCCTTCAACCTGGTTAGAAAATTGCTCATCAGTATTTTATAAGGATATTGAAATCATCGGAAAAAATCAACGGCTTTATTTCTGGAAGGGGGATTTCAGAAAACTTTTAAATAAATTAATTGATACGCCAGATTATCTTCAAAAAGAATACAATCTGGATTTTGAAAAATTTGCTGATGTGTTTCACTTTGCCGCCATTGTTGGTGGCAGAGCAATGATAGAAGGACATCCTATGATTGTTGCCTTGGACCTTGCAATCGATGCTGAGTTTTTTTACTGGATATGTCAGCATAAGCCTGCAAGAGTGATGTATCCAAGTTCCAGCGCAGCCTACCCGATAAGTTTGCAGTCTACTACAAATGCCATAGCATTATCTGAAGGCGATATTGATTTCAAAAAAAATCTTGGAACTCCGGATATGACTTATGGCTGGTCGAAACTTACAGGTGAATTTTTGGCACAGATAGCTGCTAAGCACTACGGTGTTTCTGTTGCCTGCATCCGTCCTTTTTCAGGATACGGAGAAGATCAGGATTTAACTTATCCTGTGCCTGCCATAGCAGCAAGAGCAGCAAAAAAAGAAACCCCCTTTGAAGTATGGGGCAGTGGCAAGCAGGGGAGAGACTTTGTTCATATTGATGATGTGATTGATTGTATTATGCTCGCCATGGATAATATTCATGATGGAACAGCAATAAATATTGGCTCAGGAAAATTAACTTCATTTTTAGAGCTGATAGAAGTGTTTTGCAAAATAGCAGGTTATAATCCAACCATAAAGCCTTTATTAGATAAACCTGTTGGGGTTCACTCCCGCTATGCTAATATGGATTATGTTAATAATACTTTTGGCTGGAAACCTAAAATTTCAATTGAAGAGGGCATGAAAAGGGTTTATGAAAAACAGAAGAGCAATCTGAAATAATGAATAACAGAGTTGTAGTATTTGGGCCCGGCCCGATGTTTAAGGGTGGCATTGCCAATTATAATACTTCATTAGCGAAAGCCTTTGATAAACCGGGTGATATAGAAGTATATATTGTTTCCTGGACTCAGCAATACCCCGCCATTATACCTCGCGATTTTATTGATAAAAGCAGCAAAGTAGATCAGCTGGCCGGAACAAAAATTAAAGTTCACTATATCACCAATTATAACAACCCTGCAAGTTGGAATAAAACCTATAAACTTATTAAAACTATAAATCCCAGAATGGTGATCTTCCAATGGTCAATTGCTGTTCAGGGTTTGCCATTGGGCTATATTGCCAATAAGTTAAGTAAAAATACGGCTATAGAAGTTGTTTTTGACCTGCACTTTGTGAAGCAAAAGGAGGGGAGTGGGATTGATAAAACCTTTACTAAGTACGGAATTAAAAATGCGCATACGTATGTTGTTCACTCCTATCAAACGGCAAAAGAATTAGAGGAACTTTTTCCAGCCACAAAATTCAATATTGTTGCGGGTAATGAAAGTGCAGTTTTAACACAACCTAAAAATACTGGTGTTAAAACGGTGTTAAAGCTATACCACCCGATTTATGATATGTTCAAAGTGGATGAACATTTTGATATAGAAGCGCAAAAGAAAAAACTGAAATTAAAAAAACATGTTTTTCTGTTCTTTGGATTTATCAGAAAATATAAAGGTTTGCATAATGTAATACCGGCTTTTGCTGAAGTGGCTGAGCAAAGAAATGATGTTTCCCTGCTTGTTGTTGGGGAATCTTTCTGGCATACATTGGATACTAAAAAGCTATCTACCAAACTAAAACAGGGTGTTTTTGGTTTTGCAAAGAAGCTCTTGCTGAAAAAGCAGGATGATGAAACCAATTACCGGCCTTTGGAATTAATTGAACAGTTGGGTATTCAGGATTCTGTTACTGTAATAAATGAGTTTGTTCCTAATGAAGCAGTACACACTTATTTCCAGGTAAGTGATAGCATTGTGTTATATTACCTTACAGCTACTCCATCAGGTGTGGAGTCTATTTCTTATAATTTCAAACTGCCGGTTTTAGCTACTAAAGTGGGTCATTTCCCTGAAACAATAAAAGATGGATACAATGGTTATCTGGCAGAACCTGAAAATATCAGTTCTATGGCTGCTGCTATGATTAAATCAATTGAAAAACCAATCAACAGAGAAAATGTTGCAACATCTTCTAAAGATATGAGCTGGGAAAATTATGCGAAAGCAATCTGGAACAGAAAATAAAAAGTATTTGAAATGTCTATAAGAATTATCATACCAACCAACAGCTATTATTTATGGGCATTCCATCCGACAACAATTAAAAAAATAAAAATAAACGGACGAAATAAGTATGCAATCTAAAAGAAGATTAACCATAATTAACCGTCACTATCCGCCTAACCTGAACATTACAGGTGAAAATGCCTGGGACCTGGCCAGCTATTTAATCAACAAACACAATATAGAAGTTACTGTTGTTCATATTGATCGTAAATATGAAGGAGGAGGAACTAAAAGAGAGCCTGTTGGCAATGTATACCCTGTAAAAACAATTTATGAAGGTAATAACCGTATTTTACGTTACCTGAGTGGTACTTTAGATGGTTATAACCTTATTCGTAAAGCTGCTAAACTAAATCATGGACCTCTTATTGTAATGACCAGCCCTCCCTTGCTTTCTATGTGGGCATCTATTATCCTGGGCAGAAAAAAAATGGAATGGATTTTATGGAGTATGGATTTGTTTCCGGAAGGGTTTGCTGCTACAAATGAAATCAGTTCATCTAATTTTTTATATAAGCTTGCATATAAACAAACCTATAAAAATGCTCCTCAAAAGCTCATCGCGCTTGGTCCTCAGCAAAGAAAAGTATTGGAAGAAAAGTATGGAAAAAAAATGGAGAGCGTACTCTTACCTTGTGGTGTATTTTTAGAACAGAACAACTCTCCTGTTTTACCTGCCTGGAAAAAAGAACCCAACAAAATATATCTTGGATATTGCGGAAACTGTGGCAACCCTCATTCTGCTGAGTTTGTAAAAGAAGTTATTGATGCCATTAATCCGGAAACCCAGCATTTGATAATAGCCGTTTATGGAGTAAAAGCCGACCAGGTAAAAGCCCATACAAAAGGAAAGCCCGGAATAACTCTTCTGCCAAGTGTTCCAAGAAATGAATTACATCATATTGATGTTCATCTGGTAACACTGGTAAATTCATGGACGCATGTGGCTGTGCCTTCAAAAGCTGTCAGTAGTATCTGTTCCGGTTCTACTATTTTATTTTGCGGTAATAAGGAAAGCGACAACTGGGTTTTATTGCAGGATGCCGGCTGGCTGGTAGAAGAGAATGAAAATTTAAGGCAAAATGTTCGAAAAGCACTATCTTCATTGATCCGGGAAGATATAAAACGTAAAAAGGAGAATGCGCATACTATAGCAGCCCGGCTTAATAAACTTATACAGGAAAGTTACGCTACAATTGCTTCCTGGGCGAAGATATACTGAATCATAACGGATTTGCGATTAGCGAAGCCGGTTAGAGTCAGTAATCTGCGCGAGTGAGTTTGTAATGGTTAGTGAGCTTATCGCAAAGTCATTCAGCCGAAGTATAATGACACTGAAGTTAAGCCGTTTGCCAGAAGTGAATACAAACTTTATTATCTATATTTGTATTTCAAAATTATTCAACATGAATATAGCAATTGTAACAGGTTCAGGTGGACTTATCGGAAGTGAATCAGTGTCTTTTTTTTCAAAGAAATTTGATAAAATAATAGGTATTGATAATGATATGCGTAGTTATTTCTTTGGCAGGGAAGCATCTACAAATTGGAATGTAAACCGTATCAAAGAAACTATTTCCAACTATGAGCATTATAACATTGATATTCGGGATTTGTCTAAACTTGAGGAATTGTTTAATAAATATAACAATGATATTAAGCTGGTTATACATACTGCTGCACAGCCCAGCCATGACTGGGCTGCCAAAGAGCCGCTTACTGATTTTGGCGTAAATGCTACAGGCACACTTCACCTGCTCGAATTAACCCGTAAATACAGCAACAAAGCTGTTTTTATTTTTACTTCTACCAATAAAGTATATGGCGATAATCCTAATTTTTTACCATTGGTGGAAAAAGAAAAAAGATGGGAAATTGCAGAAAGTCACCCTTGTTTTAAAAATGGAATTGATGAAAGCATGAGCGTTGATAATACCAAACATTCTGTGTTTGGTGCTTCAAAGGTGGCTGCTGATGTGATGGCTCAGGAATATGGAAAGTATTTTGATATGAATATAGGCATATTCCGTGGTGGGTGCTTAACAGGACCTAATCATAGCGGTGCGCAGCTTCATGGTTTTTTATCTTATCTGATGAGGTGTACGTTGACAGGTAATCCATATACTATTTTCGGTTATAAAGGTAAGCAGGTACGTGATAATATTCACAGTTATGACCTTGTAAACATGTTCTGGCATTTTTATCAAAAGCCTAAACAGGGCGAAGCATATAATGCCGGTGGAGGCAGGTTTGCTAATTGTTCCATGCTGGAAGCTATTGAGATGTGTGAGAAAATAAGTGGTAAAAAGTTGAACTACACGTATAGCGAGCAAGCACGCAGTGGCGATCATATATGGTACATCAGTGATGTTTCCAAATTCCAGAAGGATTATCCGGAGTGGTCATACAAGTGGAATTTACAGGATACACTTGTTGATATTTATAATTCTATGAGTAAAGCGGTGCTTGTCTAAAAAATATCCCATTACATTGTAATACTACTCCTGTTTCATTATTAGTGAATGCAGGGACAATGCTGTTTAATTGAAATCCTTTCTGTGTCATATAGTCCAATACCTGTGGCAATAACCAGTTCTGATTTTCGTATAGTGGAACTAAGGAAATTTCCATCTCTATTCCTTTTGCTTTATCAATAATATGCTGAGCACCTTTTAATACCTCTTGTTCGAAGCCTTGTACATCTATTTTCAGAAAGATATTTTTTGCAGATTTACAATATTCCATTCCTATTTCATCAAGAGGATATACCTGCACTTTTTCTTTACCAATGATTTTTGAGTCAGGTGCTCCCTGGTAATGTTCATCCAGCATGTTTAACAATGTGCTGCTAACCGAGTTAGCTGAAATATTGATTTCGATTTCTTCTTTTTTGCCGCCAATAGCGCAGCGGGGAGCAACTGTCCAGTTGCTATATTTTTTACTTTCAGCCTCAATTAATTTATGTACAGATGATAGAGGTTCAAATGACACTATTTTGTGGGTATAGCCGGCATCAATAATTCCGGTGGCATATTGCCCTTTATTAGCACCAATATCAAAAACAAGGTCAATATTATAGTGGTTAAACAGCTTGATACGTCTTAATTCTTCGCTGGTAGCTGCATTGTATTTACGGATAAGGATTCCGAAATTTTGAAATATTTTTTTTGTAATGCGTTCAAACTTATTCATAATGCTATGCTTTTGCAACCCTGATGATGTCGTCAACAATTGAAACGGTGTAATCCGGTGCAACTTTTTTTACATAGTTAGTCAGATCCGGAATAGTTGGATAATCACGTTTACCAACGAACATTCGTGCATCGTCAATAAGAATTAAGTGATTTTTATTGTTTTTAAAAATGGTATCCAGCTCAGCATATATAGGGCATTCAATAGCACTTTGTGCAGTTGAGCCTCCGCAATAATGACCGTCTAACCAAAATAATGCAGGTTGATCAAGTGTTGGCACCAGTTTTGGAAGCACTTCTCCACTATCGCCCTGAAGCAGGGTTATATGAGAATCATTTTTGAACCGTTTTTTTGCAGCTTCCCAAAAATCAGTACTCAATTCAATAGAATATAATTTATCGAAATTATTTTTTTGGGCTTCCAGCATATCGCCTCTGAATGTGCCGGTTTCTACCAATATTTTACAGCCATACTTTTTACCAAATTCTGTTATGGTAAACTGCTTTATTTTGTGAGGTGGAGGCGTAGGAGCCTTGTGAAAATGCCAGTCCAATACTATACTATCAATTTCAGCATCATTGATATATCCTTTTTTTATCCAGTCGGCAACGGTGGGATTCTTTTTCCATCGGTTTCTCAAAACAGGAATAACTACTTTTTTAGCTAAATTAACAATAGGTCTTGGCAGTTTACTTTTCATTATATATTTTAACTTTTTAGAATAACCTGTAAAGCATCAAAATTAACAAAAAACAGCAATCACAACTCCAGCTCCTTCATCGGATCCCAAAAATGTTTATTGAAATTCTTTATTTTATCTTTCACCACTTTAATGCCCTCTTTCTCCAATAGCTCTTTCATCAAAAAAGGAGTTGAAAAGTGATGTTTACCGGTAAGTTCACCATTACGGTTAACTACACGATGTGCCGGAACATCATTTTGGCGGGAGGAGTGTGCTGCATTCATGGCCCAACCCACCATACGGGAAGAGCGGGCGGTGCCTAAGTATTTAGCAATAGCGCCATAGCTGGTTACACGGCCTTTGGGGATAAGCCGTACAACATCATATACATTTTGAAAAAAATCTTCGTGATTTTTCATTTCTTGTCAGTCTATTGGTTCATTGGTTCCCTATCTATTGGAATTCTTAACTATACATTAAACGGGATAAATTTCCGCAATCCCGCCCACACTCTTCGACAGGCTCAGAGTGACCCGTGTTCCAGTCATACTGAGCTTGTCGAAGTATCTGGGTTGGCCATTTTGAAATATAACAATGCGGAAATTTATCCCGTGCACAGTATAATTAAACCTTAAACTTTGAACTTAAGGTAGCATATTTTAAATCCCATCTCAGAAAATTTCTTTTCATAATATGTTTTAATGGCTGTTATTTCCTCATCCCATTGGATAGTATCTGCATATAAATTGTTTGTAGCGTCCACCAGTTCCATCTTATTTTCTGTTACAATTTCACGTGTGAAATTATAAAAAGGTTCATTGTCCGTTTTCAGATGTATAGAACCGCCTTTTTTGAGAAATTTCTTGTAGCGGTCAATAAACATCATATTCGTTAACCTGTTACGTGCACGTGTTTTTTGTGGTTGGGGATCAGGAAAGGTGATCCATATCTCATCTACCTCATCAGTAGCAAAACATCTGTCAATGTAGTCGATACGTGTACGTATAAAAGCTACATTATTCATTTTATTTTCAACAGCAGCTTTAGCACCTGTCCAGATACGATTTCCTTTGATATCCACTCCAACAAAATTTTTATCCGGATAACGTTGAGCAAGTCCAACGGTGTATTCTCCCTTACCACAGCCCAGTTCCAGTACAATAGGATTATTATTTTTAAAATAATTGTTATGCCATTTCCCTTTTAATGATAATCCCTCTGCTTTTGATGCTTCATACGACAGGAAAAAACAGTTGTCAAACGAGTTGACCTCCGCAAATTTTTTTAATTTTCTTTTAGCCATATATACAATTGGCAATTTAACAATAGGCAATTATTACCCGGTTTCTTAATTCGTACCACCCTGAGCGAAGTCGAAGAGCGTAATTCGTAGTACTTATGCTTTTTTTAATGTAAATGAGAATACAGTACCCACTCCTTGGGTACTCATAACATTTATCGTTTGGTTATGTGCTTCAATAATATGTTTCACAATTGCCAGTCCAAGCCCTGTTCCTCCCTGTTCACGGGAGCGACTTTTATCTACCCGGTAAAAACGTTCAAACAAACGTGGCAGATGTTGCTTGGCAATGCCTATTCCATTATCGGATACTTCAATCGAAATAGTGTCACCGGCATCATAGAAACGTATTTTTGTTTCACCATTTTGTTTACCATATTTAACAGAATTTACAACCAGATTAACCAGTACCTGGCGTATACGAAACCTGTCGCCATAAACAAAAACAGACTTGTTGTCGTTAGTCATGGTAAGTATGATGCCCCGTTCCATAGCTTTTATTTCCTGGGCATCTACCACATCTTTTATTAATGCTGTCAAATCAAAACGCTCTGGTTCTAATTGCAGTTCCCCGGTTTCTAACTGTGAAATAGCTTCCAGGTCATCAATAATGGTAATCATACGGTCTACACTTTTTTCAGCACGCACTAAGTAATTTCTGTTAATGGATGGATCTTCCAGACCTCCATCCAATAAAGTTAATATATAGCCCTGTATGTTGAATACAGGCGTTTTTAATTCATGTGACACATTACCGAGAAATTCTTTCCGGTATACTTCCAGTTTTTTCAGCCGCTCAATCTCGTTTTTCCGGTCATCAGCCCAGGCAAGTATTTCTGTATTTAAGTTATCAATCTCATTACTTCCATATTTAAGATATATAGCTGGTTTGTCGCTTTGTAAACGAAAATTTTTAACCATAATTAATAACCTGTTTATCTTTCTGAATACAATAATGTTTACAAATAATAGTATTAATATTGAGGTAATAAATGATAGTGCAAACCCTCCTGTAACAAGGATTAATTTTTGCCCATTTAATGCTGGTGGAACAGCAATATAAATGGCTGCCGAAACCAGTATGGCAATTATTGACGCTACTATTAAAAGCATTAGTTTGTGAGAGAATTTCTTCATTGAAGGGTTACTTGGGTATGCGATGCGTTAAATACCTGTCAGCAAACAGATACATTATAGCTGATAGATAACTATTTTGTACAAAAGTACATAAAATGTACGATATGAATAATGTCGTCAAATGATTGATATTCAAGCAAAGGTGCCCCCTAAAGACATTTTTTAAGAAATAATATTTGTTAGAATTAAAAAAATACCTACTTTTGCAACCTGTTTGAATTCTGATAAAAGAATTTAGGTCCGGTAGTTCAGCTGGTTAGAATGCTGCCCTGTCACGGCAGAGGTCGCGGGTTCGAGTCCCGTCCGGACCGCACTTTTAAAGTAAAACCCTTGTAAGACAAGTCCTTGCAAGGGTTTTGTTTTTGGTAGGTTTCGGCAGAGATTTTTATAAATCTTTTTGAACACGTGTAATTAATTCCCTGCAAATTCAGTTCCTTTGTAAGATGTCACTTCTTACCACTTCACTCAACTCCGGGAGCAATGGAAACAGTTATTTTATTGGTAATGACACAGAAGCTGTTTTGGTGGATGTTGGTATCTCATGCCGTGAAGTGGAAAAGCGCATGGCACGTTTAAAGCTGCCTGTGAGTCATCTGAAAGCAATATTTGTATCCCATGAACACACCGATCATATTAGTGGAGTTGAAGTTCTTTCCAGAAAATATCGCTTACCTGTTTATATTACACCTTCCACATTAAGAAACAGCCATCTTCAACTGGAGGCAGATCTTATAAGGCCTTTTATAGCGGATTATCCTGTAATCATCGGTAAACTTTCTGTTACGGCATTTAAAAAATTTCACGATGCTTCAGAACCACATAGTTTTGTTATAGAAGGTAATGGTGTGAGGATTGGAGTGTTTACGGATATAGGTGTACCTTGCGAACAGGTCATTTATTATTTTAAGCAATGCCACGCAGCTTTCTTGGAAACAAATTACGATGAAGAAATGCTGGAGAAAGGCAAATATCCCCATTACTTAAAAATGCGTATCAGAAGCAATCAGGGACATTTATCCAATACTCAGGCCTTAGTGCTTTTTGTTAAACATAAACCTGATTTTATGAGCCACTTATTTTTATCACATCTTTCCCGTGAAAATAACTCTCCCCACCTTGTTCAGGAATTGTTTTTAAAACATGCCGGAGATACTGCCATTATAGTGGCTTCACGGTATACAGAAACAGCCGTTCATACAATACGAATACAACAACATAATACCAACCCGTTTGCAATGAAGCGGGGGACATTGCAATTGTCGTTGTTTTAGCTTCTGTGAATGTTTCTTAAATTACTCAGTAATTACTTAAAAACCATTACAGTTCCCTGGTATTGATATGGATTGCCACCGCATAAACTCGATGCTTTTATTAAATAAACATACACTCCATCATCAACAGGCTTACCTTTATAAGTACCATCCCACCCGCTTTCAGCATCTTTCCATGAATAGAGCTGTTCTCCCCAACGGTTAAAAATTAGTCCTTCAAAGTTTGTTAATGCAACGCCAGCTACTTTGAAAATTTCATTTTTATCGTTATGGTCGGGAGTAAATGCGTTAGGTATAAATAAAGTAGAACCTCCAAGTTCAGGTAACTTTGAAATGGTATCCTTGCAGCCCAGATTATTTGTGGTTATCAGTTCCACTGGTTGTACCTGGGATGTAGTATATAAATGGCTTGGTGTTGGGTTGGCAGATGTATCATCATCCCCAAAACTCCACAAATAAGAGGCAGCACCGGAAGATAAATTGGTAAAAAGTATTTCGCATCCGTTAGGTGTCATGCTGAAATCGGCAGTTGGTTTCGGATTTATAGTTACAGTTGCTGTAGCCGTATTTGAACACCCATTGAGAGTGCCTGTAACAGTATAGGTTGTTGTTGAGACAGGACTTACGCTTGCCGAATCTGTTCCTATATTGGTTGCTCCCGCAGACCATGAATAGCTTGTTCCGCCATCTGCCGTTAATATGACTGTTAAGCCAGGGCAGACAGAAGGTGAATTTACTGTAATTGTTGGCTTTTCATTAACAGTTATATCAAAACATAAATCAGTACCTGTAAAAACCGGGTTAGATGAAGTAACCCTGATTCTGTAACTATTGCCACCTGGGGTTCCGGCAGGAATTGTGATATTGGCAGTTCCGGATGCCGTTGTAGATAATACCCCAATATTTACAGCATTTGCAAAACTCCCAGAAGCATCAGATAGCTGTATAGCAAAAACATTACCTGAGGTATAAGTACCGGAGGCAAAAAAAGGAACTGTATAAGAACTTCCTGCGCAATAAGCACTATCCGGAACAGGAACAATAGTTCGATTAGGAATTGAGTCTAATCTGGCAATGAATATGTCACCTGTACCAGAAGAAGTGAGAGAAGCAGAGCCGAATAGCGCAGTGCCAGCAAAGCTTCCTGTAATATAGGCCCTCTTATTATTATCCACAGCTATTTGGTTTCCGCCATTATCTGTAGCACCAGATCCTTGCTGCACCCATTGCAAATTAACATAGCTGCATGGGCTGGAACAATCATTGGTTGCATTGGTAGTATATTTGGCAACAAAAAGTTCTGAATTTCCTGTTGCTGTAACGAAGTTATTTTCAAAATTGGCTGTATTCTGAAAATAACCAGTAATGTATACAGCTAAGTCATTGTCAATTGCAATTCCCAGCCCCTGATCATTACCAGTGCCACCGGCACTCTTTACCCATTCCCATATTCCTGAGGCAGTATATTTTGCAACAAAAATATCATCACCTCCGGAACTCGTGACAGTTAATCCTCCGAAATTTGCAGTATTTTGAAAATGCCCGGTAACATATAAGTTTCCACAGGGGTCGATGGTGATTTCATTTTCTTCCCACCACGCCTGATCAGCTATACCTGCATTTGTTGCTGTTGCTACTGATAATACTGTTCCTGAAGGGTTATACTTGGCAATAAAAAGACTGGAATAAGTTCCTGCAGCAGACGGAGTTATTGATCCAAAAGTTGGAACGCCTGTATATCCTCCGACTACATATATATTTCCCGATGCATCAATGGCTATGCCTTTTCCAGCATCATATCCGCTTCCTCCTGCCTTTACTACCCACTGTACTATACCCTGGTTATTGTATTTTGCTAAAAACATATCGTATGTTGAAGCAGTACAGGTAATTATATTGCTTCCTCCAAAATTAAGTGTTCCTGAGAAATACCCTGTTAAGTATACATTTCCGGCAGTATCAATCCCAATTCCATCACCACTTGAACTGCCTCCCGTAGCGATTGATGTCCAATCAACCATTCCTGCACTATTACATTTAACAACACCACATCCTGACCCACTGCTTGAATTGATTCCAACATAAGTATTATCCTGGTCATCAAGTGTCATTGCATACGTATAATCGTAACTTCCGCTGCTATATACATTGGTGATCCATTGCACTGCACCAGAGCTATCCAATCTTGCAACGTAAATAGGGGTACCAGATCCGGGCGAGGGTGATACTCCTCCCATAGTCATTGTATTTGCAAAACGGCCAGTTGCAAAGATATCTCCGGTAGAACCAATTTTTACCCCATAACCATATTCATAAGAACCTGAACATTGTGCATTTATAGCCCAGTTCCATGCCGGGGCTTGAGCCATAACATTTATGCTTGTAATGATAAGAAGAAGTGTAACTAATTTTTTCATATTTATTTATTTGAGTTATTTTAACCTAACGGAAACAAATTTAGATAGACGGAAATGATAAAAAAGGAGAGCTTGGTATTTGTTTGTTTTTGATGGATATTCGCTTATAAAGAGTTGAAATTTGTTTTTGGCAGAAATAGTTATATTAAGGCAATTTCGTTGACCAGATTTAAAGATTTTTCAGCTTTCCTGATAGCGGAAATAAGGTATTCAGGGGAAACAGGTTTTAGGATATAATCTATGGGATTGAATGCAGAAGCTTCAGGAATATATTCTTCGGAAGCAGAAATAAAAATTATTTTGAAATCAATAGGATTAAATTTTTTTAAGAGTTCGAACCCGCAACCATCCTGCATTCTAATGTCAAGCATTACAATATCCGGTCTATAAAGAATTATTGCATATATCCCGTCTTCTATACTTTCTGCCTGGGCAACTACTTTTATATTATCACAGCAAATCCCCAGAAGCGTAGTAAGCAATTCACGGCCGCTTTTTTCATCATCTATAATTATTAGTTTTAGCATCAATTAAATTTTATTTCCAGGCAAAAGTACCGTTAAAGAATAAAAATTAATGATGAATTGATAAGTGTTACTTCTTAATATATATTTGCTGTAAAGTAATTGAAATTTGTTTTTGGCAAATTTGTTAAATGCCCTCTATTAACTTCAGGAGTGCTTCTTTTTTGCGTGTGGCAACAGGAATAGCCGATTTGTCCTTCATAACAGCCATGTCGTCAGTTTTTTCAAAATAATCAAAATGTTCAAAATTGATAAGATGTGATTGGTGAATACGAATAAAAGACCCGCCATTAAGAATTTCATCAAATTCTTTTAGTTGCCGGGAAACGAGTATTTTTTTTCCATCAGTTAAATAAAATCGGGTATAACTCCCATCGGATTCACACCTGATAATATCTCTGACATCTATAGCGTAAATCCGCTCTGCTGTTCTTAATACTATTTTTTTAATCTCTCTGGAAACACTATTTAGATTACTGAGTAGTGCATTTACCTTTAAATTAGTCTGTTCCCCTTCAATAACATTTTCTGTTTTATTAACTGCCACAACAAGATGTTCTGGTGAAACAGGTTTTAAAATATAGTCAATAGCACTGTATTGAAAAGCTTTTATAGCATATTCTTCATAAGCAGTGATAAAAATTATTTTGAAATTAATTGTTCCCAGCTGTTTCAAAAGGTCAAAGCCCGTTCCATCAGGCATTTGAACATCAAGCATAACAATATCCGGTTGAAATTTACGAATAACTTCAATGCCGGCTTTGACACTATCGGCTTCGGCCACAACCTCTATGTTTTTACAGCACAGGGTAAGAAGATTGCAAATAACATCCCTTCCATTTTTTTCATCGTCTATTATTACTGTTTTCAGCATTTTTTTATGGTTTAAATTTCAACAAATGGAATAGTAAATATAACTTTTGTTCCCTGAGTAACATTATCAGAACTTTTTAAATCAGTAATGTTAAGTTCAATTTTTTTACGGTGTCTTTTATTCAAAAGTGTTAAACGTTCTTTTGTGATCACTGTTGCAAGGGATACATGTTTTTTTTCCTGAAAATTTTTTAATTTGGCCGCTTCCTCTCTTCCTATACCATTATCTTCAACCTCAAACAAAAGGTAATTATTTTTCATCAGAAACCGGATAATAATTTTGCCCCCTTCCTTTTTTTGTAGTAATCCATGTTCGATAGCATTTTCAATAAATGGCTGGGCAAGCATGGGTGGGATTGCAATAGATTCACTATTTATTTCAGGATCCACTTCTATTGAGTAATCAAATTTATTATCAAAACGAAGTGCCTGAAGATCTAAATACAGGTTCAATCCTTTTAACTCTTTCTCAAGCGATACCATTTCATGTCTTGAATTATCAAGTATCATCCGTATTAAACCGGCAAATTTTGAAAGAAAACTCCCCGCATTCTGCGGATCGTTTTTGTAAATATAACTTTGTATAGAATTTAATGAGTTAAAGATAAAGTGTGGATTCATTTGGGCCCTCAGCAGTTTCTGTTCTAACTCGGAAGTTTTTTGCATTGTTTGTAACCTGTTGTGCCTTATTAATATAAATGCAAATAATACAACAAATAACGTAGATCCAGATAAGCCATAAATAAAATAATTTTTTCGATTTAATTCATATTTTTGAATCTCATTCTTCTGAGCCAGTATTTTGTTTTCTTTGTTTCTTTCTTCACTTTCATATCTTGCATTTAATTCTGCTATTTGTTTTCTTGATTTTTCATTCAACAGCGTATCTTTAATTCCTGATGATAATTCAAGGTATTCATACGCCTGTTTGTAATCTCCTTTGATTTTATATGTTTCAGCAAGCAAACGTGAACCATTTTTAAGTATTTCATAAGCCTTTATTGTTTTTGCAATAGCTAATCCATTGGAAAGATACTTTATGGCATCGTTGGTATTGCTTTGCATGAATCGTATTTCTCCCATATTAACAAGCAAATTGGCCTGACGCTGCGAAATATCTGTTTTTGGATAAATTCTGAATACTTCTGAAAATTGTTCTTCTGCTTTCTCATAATATTCTGCATCATCTTTTTTTTTTGCCAATTCCATATAAGTTTCCCCAATATTAATTCTGGCAATTTCAATCCCATTCGCATCTTTTTCTTTTATATACCCTTCAAGTGCTTGAAAATAAAAGTCTAACGATTTTTCATGCTCTCCCAATCCACGATAAACAACACTTATATTGAGTAACGAATTGTTTAAAGAATTATAAGCTCCAACCTTTCTAAAAAGTTTAATAGCCTGAAAATGAAATTCTAATGCTTTTTCATAATCGGCTTTAGAGTCGGCTATCGCACCAATACTTGCATATTCATTGCCCAGATTATTATAACAATGGGCTATATTTATTATATCACCAGTTTCTTGAGCTAATTTCAATGATTTTAGGTAATACTCAATCGCTTTTTCATAATAAGCTTGATAATCATAAACGTTACCTAGCTTTCGCAAAGCAACTGCAATTCTATGTTTATCTTCTGTTTTTTCTGCTAATTTTAGTGCTTGTTCAGCATATTGAACACCATTTATAAAATTGTTGTTCAGAAGAGAACACCAGCTTAATTGATTTAAAACAGCAATCTTAATGGTGTCTTCTTTTACTGTATTTAGGATATTCTGGAGAGAATCAATTTGATAATTGTTAATAGATTGAGCACCGGTAATAAGTGCAAAAAAATAAGTAAAAAAACTAATTTTTAATTTTTTTTCCATTAGTTGCAAGATAATCCATTTTCCTCTGTTAAAACTAAGAAAAATTAAGTTTCCTCATAAAAAAATAAAAACAAAAGGACACGGTTGATCAACCGACAAAACAAAGTATTATTATCAAATCATTTACACATCATCTTGTAAAGTTTTATATATCCCATATAGCACAAATTTAAACTAAAAACAAATTCCAACTCTTCTCAGACAGATATCCATCAAAAACCTGCAGATATAAACTTTTCATTATTAGACAATTTCATTTCTTCTAAATTTGTCTAAATTTGTTTTTTTGTTGGTATAATTGACAATCTTACTATTTTGCTTCGTTTTCAATTATTAATTACACAATCTTACTTAACGTGAAAAGTGATAATTTATCAAAAAAAAAGGTAGTAATGAGTTTGTTTAAAACCATTCTTATGGTATTTATCTATTTCCCAACAGGGAATGCACAATCATTAATACGTGAATGTATTACAAGTACTGGTAACTATATCTCAGAAAATGGAACCACAGTTCAACAAACTATTGGACAGTCTTATGGAACAACCTCCAACTATAGTGATAACATAAGATATAACCCAGGATTTCAACAGCCTGTTTTTACCATCGAAACAATCAAATCCTCTATTGATGTAACTGTATTTCCCAACCCCACTTCAAACCTGATAACTATTGAAACCTTAACAGAATTGAAAGAAATAACCCTTCAAATAACAAATATCGCTGGTCAAATTCTTTTTAATGAAAAAACAGGTGTCTTTAAAAGTCGTATTATTGATTGCTCTGATTGGGCCAATGGCACCTATTTAATTACCCTATCCGATCCTGAAAACAGTTTGTATTCGTCAAAACTAATTATATCAAAATAAACATGAATAATCACTACTTAAAATGTATCTTTCTATTGCCAGTACTGCTTTTGCTGAAGCATTCTGTTGCACAGTCAAATGTAACTTACAGTCCAACAGATGAGCAGAACATAGTTTCTTCTGATCGTCTTAATAAAGACTCTATTCCTCCACAGCCAATTGCACAATCAATCATAACTTTTGATGCAAGCCAGGTGTTTTCAACATTTAAATATATCGATAGCCAGGGCAATAAATTAAAAGACCTTGAAAGAAACGTTACAACAGCTACCAGTGTTGGTTATCATTACTTACTTCCAAATGGACTGTTTATCCGTGTAAATACCGGAACACGCAAAGCCGGTGCATCCTTTGTTTACAATGAAACAATTGTTAGCTGGGACGTTCAATATATGGATGCGAATGTGGGTTTGGGATATATACATAACAAATGGAAATTTAAGCCTTATTTTTCTGCATCACCTTATTTTGCATATATGTTAAAAGCTAATCAAACAATAGGGTTTGATAATTATGATATTAAAAAAGACAAATCCGTTAGTACCTCTGATTTTGGAATCTTCCTTTCTCCGGGTGTAAGAATGGCCTTAGCTAAACGTATTTCACTTTATGCAGAATATAAATATATACTGGGATTACAGGATATAGAAAAATCCGCAACAGAAACATTATTCAACAGAGGTTTTTCATTTCATTTAGGACTCTCTCTGGCAATTTAAAATAAACTTAAACTTTGAATTTAACAGGAAACATACTAACAATAGCACTTTAAAGCGCAGTCCAAAAATTTACCATGAAACAGTCATCAATAAACCATTTGCAATCTACAGCAAACACACGCAATGCGATTTTCCTAAAAAAACCATTAGGTTTGGGCATGAGTATCCTTTTATTATTT
The DNA here is from genome assembly GCA_023251835.1 of Bacteroidota bacterium. Classification (GTDB taxonomy): domain Bacteria; phylum Bacteroidota; class Bacteroidia; order 2-12-FULL-35-15; family 2-12-FULL-35-15; genus 2-12-FULL-35-15. The sequence goes on from JAHEXZ010000054.1 coordinate 26,241, forward strand.
ATTGCCCAGCTTGGATTTGCCCAGCTAAGAGGAATAAACTACCAGGCCGTAGCTATTGATGAAAATGGTAAAGAAATACCAGGTGTGAATATAAGCGGCCAACCCATCAAAGAAAATACGATAGGGGTGCGGTTTTCTATTTTAGATGACAACGCTAACGGCCCTGTCCTTTACCAGGAAACACATACTACTAACACCGACCGTTATGGCTTATTTTCATTAATTATAGGCGATGGTAGTGTCACAAATGCAGGCCAATACCAACAGTTGATTGAGCTTCCCTGGCCAACAGCAAAACAATTTTTAAAAGTCGAAATAGACATCAAAAACAATGGCGATTACAAGTTAATGAGCGTTCAACCATTTATGGCTGTTCCTTATGCATTTTATGCATTACATGCGGATACTGCTGCTTATTCTGATACCGCTGTTTATTCCTTAAATGCCGGAAACCCCGGAACGCCTGGTGCTACTGGGTCAATTGGCACTACAGGTGATATCGGCAATACCGGGGCAACAGGTGATATGGGAAGCACCGGGAGTACAGGAACAGGATATACTGGTGCCACTGGCGATACCGGACATACCGGAAGCACAGGAGCTACCGGTAATGTAGGAAATACCGGAAGTACAGGAGCAGGATATACCGGTGCCACTGGCGATACCGGATATACCGGAAGCACAGGGCCTACCGGTAATATAGGAAATACCGGCAGTACAGGGGCTGGATACACTGGTGCTACTGGTACTACCGGTGATACAGGAGCTACCGGTAGTACCAGTAGCACCGGAACCACTGGTACCACTGGTACTACCGGCACCACCGGTACCACTGGTTCCACCGGCTCTACTGGTTCTAGCGGGGCAATAGGTGTTACCGGCTCAACGGGTGACAGGTATGCGACTACAACAAATGCTATATTACCCATTCAGCTTGGCCTAACAGGATTATTTAATATAGGTAACGGATTGGCATATTCTATAGGACAAACAGTTATTATTGCAAATGATCCCACACACCAAATGATTGGAACTATTACCAGTTATAATCCATCAAATGGAGACATGAATGTTAATGTAACATCTATTATCGGCAGTGGAACACAAACCGGCTGGCAGGTAAACTTAAATGGCGCTCCCGGCCCGCAGGGAATCCAAGGTAATATGGGGCCAACAGGCATAGGAACAATTGGTTTTACCGGTAGCACCGGGTATACAGGGACTACTGGTTCTACAGGCAGTACAGGTTCTGTAGGAAATACAGGTTCTACAGGTTCTACAGGTAACACAGGTTCTACAGGTAACACAGGTTCTATAGGGGCCACAGGGACTATCGGTGCCACAGGGACTACTGGTGCCACAGGAGCTACTGGTGCTGGTACTACAGGGGTCACAGGGGCTACTGGTGCTGGTGCTACAGGGGCCACCGGAAACATAGGTGCAACTGGTACTATCGGAAACACAGGGGCTACAGGTTCTGCTGGTGTTATTGGAAACACAGGGTCTACCGGTTCCACTGGAATAATAGGTGTTACCGGATCAACCGGTGACAGGTATGCTACTACATCAAATGCTGTATTGCCCATTCAGCTTGGCCTAACAGGAATATTTAATATAGGTAGTGGATTAGCCTATTCTATCGGACAAACAGTAATTATTGCATCTGATGCATCGCACCAAATGATTGGAACTGTTACCAGTTATAATCCGGGAACTGGAGATATGAATGTTAATGTAACATCAATTACTGGTAGTGGATTACCAACCACTTGGCAAGTAAACTTAAATGGTGCCCCCGGCCCACAAGGCGCTCAGGGTAATTTGGGGGCTACAGGCAATACTGGTGGAACTGGTTCCACCGGGCCAATAGGGGCAACAGGTGCCACCGGCTCTTCCGGTAGTGCTGGGGCTACCGGAAGCACTGGGCCAGGAACAATATGTGGCAGCGCTGCCGCCAACTATGTAAGCAAATTTACAAGCCCTACGGCTATGTGTAATTCTATTATTTACGATAGTGGAACCAATATAGGTATTGCAACAACTTCACCCCTATCTTCTGCTTTATTAGATGTAAGGGCATCCAATAAAGGGGTGCTTATTCCACGTGTTTCATTAACCGGTACTACCGATGCAATTACTATTGCTTCACCAGATACCAGTTTATTGGTATACAACAAAGCCACTGCTGGTTTAATACCTAATAATGTAATTCCGGGCTTTTATTACTGGAACGGGGCCAAGTGGATAGCTGTTAACGGTGGCTCCGGAGGTGCTGGCTGGTCACTGCTCGGCAATGCCGGCACTGTGGATGGTACCAATTTTATTGGTACTACAGACAATGTACCTTTTAACATACGGGTAAATAATGAAAAAGCCGGAAGAATAGACCCTGTATTGCTCAATACTTTTTTTGGTTACCAGGCAGGAAATAGCATTACTAATGGTTCCCAGAATACTGCTACTGGCCACCAGGCACTCTACGCTAATACCACAGGAAATGATAATACCGCCAACGGGTATTTTGCACTTAAGAGTAATACTGCGGGTAGTGCTAATACTGCTACCGGTTATGAAGCACTTGGCTCCAATACTACAGGCAGTGGTAACACTGCTAATGGGTTTGAAGCATTAGTATTTGATAGCACAGGAAACTATAACACTGCCAGCGGTTTTGAAGTAATGTATTCTAATAGAACCGGAAGTTACAATTCGGCTTATGGCTCTTATGCACTCAGAAACAACATCAATGGAAACTACAATACTGCCAATGGGTATCAAGCCCTCTTCGCCAACATTTCAGGGAACAGTAATACGGCTAATGGATATGGCGCACTTTATAACAACACCACAGGAGTCGAAAATACTGCCAATGGATATGGAGCACTTGCATTTAACACGTCTGGAAACTATAACACAGCTAATGGTGTAAGTACACTTTATTCGAATACAGTAGGAGAAAAAAATACTGCTACCGGTTACCAGGCACTTTATACTAATAGTACAGGAAATTTTAATACCGCTAATGGGTATTATGCACTCAAAAGCAATACTACCGGAAGTGACAATACTGCAAACGGCTATCAGGCGCTGGGGGCTAATACTACAGGATCCTTTAATACCGCCAGCGGAGAGATGGCTCTTGTATTTAATACCACTGGAGCACGGAATATGGCCAATGGCTACGGTGCACTTTATTCCAATATCACCGGTAGTTATAATACTGCCAATGGATCTGATGCACTCAGGAATAACACTGCAGGAGATTATAATACCGCCAATGGATATCAGGCTCTTTATGGAAATACTACCGGAACAAATAATACGGCTAATGGATATGGCGCACTTTATAACAACACCACAGGAGTCGAAAATACTGCCAATGGATATGGAGCACTTGCATTTAACACGTCTGGAAACTATAACACAGCTAATGGTGTAAGTACACTTTATTCGAATACAGTAGGAGAAAAAAATACTGCTACCGGTTACCAGGCACTTTATACTAATAGTACAGGAAATTTTAATACCGCTAATGGGTATTATGCACTCAAAAGCAATACTACCGGAAGTGACAATACTGCAAACGGCTATCAGGCGCTGGGGGCTAATACTACAGGATCCTTTAATACCGCCAGCGGAGAGATGGCTCTTGTATTTAATACCACTGGAGCACGGAATATGGCCAATGGCTACGGTGCACTTTATTCCAATATCACCGGTAGTTATAATACTGCCAATGGATCTGATGCACTCAGGAATAACACTGCAGGAGATTATAATACCGCCAATGGATATCAGGCTCTTTATGGAAATACTACCGGAACAAATAATACGGCTAATGGATATGGCGCACTTTATAACAACACCACAGGAGTCGAAAATACTGCCAGTGGCTTTGGAACACTTGCCAGCAACAAGGCCGGTAGCAATGCCACTGCCATTGGTACCAATGCCATGTATTATGCCAATGATCAAGCCGGGGCATTTACCAACTCTAATGTTGCTGTTGGTTTTGAAGCATTGAGAGGTTCTACTACCGCTTCTGCTAATACGGGTAATTACAATACTGCAACCGGTTACCAGACACTTTGGGGCAACACAACGGGAAGCCTGAACACAGCTTATGGTTATCAGGCACTCTATAGCAACACAAGTACAGGTGGTGGAGGTGGTGGTGGAAATGTCGCCAACGGATACCAGGCACTTTTTTCCAACCAAACCGGAGGAGCTAACACAAGCGTTGGTGCTTCTTCAATGTATCAAAATAACAATGGGAATTTTAATACCGCCCATGGTTATCATGCATTATATTCCAATAGCTCAGGTTCGGCCAACACAGCCATTGGGTTTAGTGCCCTCACAGATAACAATGGAGCTGATAATACGTCCGTAGGTTGGGCTGCAGGTGCCAACAGTGGTATCGCAACGACACATACTCAATGTACATTTATTGGTTCTTCAATATCGCTTTCCGGTAACCGCACCAATGTTACCATGCTTGGATACGGAATAGCAGATGCCCAATGTACAGGAGATAATCAGGTATTGCTTGGGAATACTGCAATTGGTGCCGCAGGACTTCGGGCAATGACTAACAGTATTACAACTTATTCTGATGCCCGTTTCAAAACAAATATAAATGAAAACATTCCTGGGCTTGATTTTATTTTAAAATTGAAACCGGTTATGTATAATGTAAGACCAAAAGAACTTCACTCTATATGGGGCACTCCGGATTCTTTGGTTAGTAAAATTGATTTTAGCCAAACTGAAAAAGAAACCCGAATAGGCTTTCTAGCCCAGGATGTTGAAAAAGCCGCTAAAGAAATCGGGTTTGAATTTCCGGGTTTAGATGTACCCAAAAATGAAAAAGAAGTGTATTCACTTCGTTATGTAGACTTTATTATGCCTTTGGTAAAAGGTATGCAGGAACAACAACAACAAATCCTGCAATTAAATAAAACAATCGAAGAACTTAAAAAGGAAATAGAGCTATTGAAGAATAAATAACCTCAAAAATGAAAACACTCTGGCTACTTTTTGCATTGCCAGTTGTAACAATAGTTGCAAATGCACAAGCCCCCAACTTCCTCTGGGCAAAAAGCACTGAAGGAATTTCTGAAGACCAGGTGCAAAGTATCGCTACCGATGCCAATGGAAATGCTTATATCACAGGCTATTTTTATAGCCCTGCAATTACCTTTAGTACTACTACTTTAACAAATGCGGGAGGTCAGGATATTTTTATTGCCAAATTCGACTCCGGTGGCAGTGTGCTTTGGGCAAAAAGCGAGGGAGGGATTAAATATGATTATGGACAAGGCATTGCTACCGATGCCAATGGCAATATTTATGTTTCCGGACAATTCAGTAGCCCCACAATTACCTTTGATACCATTACTTTGACAAATGCAGTTAATATCTATACGTATGATATTTTTATTGCCAAAATAGGTGGTGATGCTACCAGCATAGCAGAAAAGCATTCTTTTGGCCAAAACAACCTCATACTTTATCCGAATCCTAATACCGGAAAATTTATTCTTGAAGTAAACACTAACCAGAACCAGGAAACCGATATTGAAATTTTAAATTCATTGTCACAAACAGTAAGCCAACAGCACAAACAACTTACTTCCGGAAAAAATACCTTGTACCTGAATATCGGAGATCAGCCCAAAGGAATTTATTTTATCAAAATTAAAATTGAAAATACAAGCATCAATAAAAAGATTATTATTCAATAATAAAGAAGATTTACAAATACGCTTACAATTAACCCTTAAAAACCTAAAAAAAATGAAAAAAATTTTTACTCCGCTTTCTTTTCTTTTACTCCTAAACAATTCCGGTTTTTCACAAGCCGGCTCATTGGACAGTACCTTTGATGGTGATGGCATTGTAACTACTGCAATCGGAAACGGCACTGTTGATAACCCTTCCATGGCCATTCAACCCGATGGAAAAATTGTGGTGGCGTGGTATGAGTATATTGGTTCAAGTGATGATTTTTTGGTGGTTAGGTATAACACTGATGGTAGTTTGGACACCACCTTTGACAGCGATGGCATAGTCACTACGGATATCGGAAGCACTGACGATAAAGCATACTCAGTAGCCATCCAATCCGATGGCAAAATCCTGGCAGCAGGGTATTCTCATAATGGTTCAAATTATGATTTTGCCGTGGTGAGGTATAACACTGATGGTAGTTTGGATACCACCTTTGATAACGATGGCATAGTCACCACGGATATCGGTGTCGGAACCATTGATGCTGGCCGATCCATAGCCCTTCAATCCGATGGCAAAATCGTGGTAGCGGGGGGGTCTTATAATGGTTCAAATTATGATTTTGCCGTGGTGAGGTATAACACGGATGGTGGTCTGGATAGCACCTTTGACAACAATGGAATAATAATCACGGTAATAGGAAGTGGTGATGATCTTGCTAAATCCGTAACTATTCAAGCCGATGGCAAAATCGTGGTGGCGGGGTATACTTATAATGGTCCGGGAATAGTCGTGAGGTATAATACCAATGGTAGTTTAGATACCACCTTTGACAATGATGGAATAGTCACCACAGTAATCGGAAATGTTTCGGAAGTTTTTTCAGTAACCATTCAACTCAATGGCAAAATCGTGATAGCTGGAAATTCTTATAATGGTTCAAATTTTGATATTGCTGTTGTGAGGTACAATACCGATGGTAATTTTGATACCACCTTTGATAACGATGGCATAGTCACCACGGATATCGGGAGCAGTGTTGATGGAGGTTATTCTGTAACCATTCAACCCGATGGCAAAATTGTGGTAGCTGGGGACTCTCATAATGGTTTAAATTATGATTTTGCTGTTGTAAGATATAACACCAATGGAAGTTTAGACACCAATTTTGACAACGATGGCAAAGTAACTACCGCAATTGGAAGCGATCAAGATTATGGTACTTCTGTGGCCATTCAACCCGATGGCAAAATTGTGGTGGCGGGATTCTATCATAATGGTTCAAGTAATGATATTGCTGTGGTACGGTACTTAGCCTGTTCGAATACATTCTCTTCCACAACTGCCAGCGCTTGCGGAAGTTACGTATGGCAATCGAATACCTATACCATTTCGGGAATTTATATGGATACCATCCCAAATACATCCGGATGTGACAGTGTGATGACGCTAAACCTTACCATAAATTCCTCACCAACCCTTGTTACCAGCCCTCAGACTGCTTGTGCCCCCGGATATGTTGATCTTACTTTACCGGCAGTTACTGCTGGTTCTACACCAGGTTTAACATATTCTTATTTTACTAATGCAGGGGCAACAATGCCTTATGCAACCCCAACAAGCGCTTCCTCAGCTACCTATTATATTGTTGGTACTTCAGGCTTAAACTGCTCAGATACTACATCCGTAACTGTTACAATTAATCCACAACCTAATGCAACTACCAGCTTAAACGGGTCAACTGTCACCGCGAATCAAAGTGGTGCAGTATATCAATGGTTAGACTGCAACAACAGCTATTCCGCTATTTCTGGTGAAACAAACCAAAATTACACTGCTATCACAAATGGAGATTATGCAGTTATCATTACTTTGAATGGCTGTACTGATACTTCAGCCTGTGTAAACATAAACTCAACAGCAATTGGCACTATTGAAAAAAATAGTCGGTTTGTCGTGTATCCCAACCCAGGCAATAATATGATTACTATTAAATCTACAAGGGAAAGCACCTACTCCATAGTAAATGAATTGGGACAAACCATTCAACAATTTACATTGAATAACAACAATAAATATACTATGAATATTGAGAATTTAAACAGTGGGGTGTATTTCATTATCGGCTATAATAATAATGAAATGAGCAAACAAAAAGTTGTGATAACAAAGTAAACCATGACCATAATTAAAGTGGGGGGCAGAGGCAAATTTTAACGGTTTGTTTCTGCTGCCCTATACACCACTTTACATCCGTAGAGGCACACAAAGGTTTCTCAGCGAAACGAGGCAGATTTTGCAGCCATAGTGGAGCAACTCTGGTTAAAAACCCAAAGAAGTTGAGCCAACCATAATAATAAAATCAATAAGTTTTAGAGAGCCTCATAAGGCCTCTTCTGAAATTTCAATTTCAAAGGCGGCCTAAATCGTTTATGAAAACATACAACCATATACTTTCTGATCTGGATGGAACACTTACTGATCCTCAGAAAGGCATTGTTAATTCTGTTCAATATGCGCTAAAACGTCTCGGTATAAAAAAGAAAATCATGAATTGCTCTATTTTATTGGTACTCCAATACACATAGTGATTGTATTATGATTGGCGATCGGAAATATGATGTGATTGGGGCAGAGCATCATGGAATAGATACTATCTCAGTAACTTTTGGGTATGGTACGCGACAAATGCTGGAATATGAAGTAAATAGACATTGTTTTTAATAAGTAGGTGTTGTTTAAGTAGATAATATTAAATTTGACGCAAAAATTATCTATAAAAGGTCTGAGCAATTCATGCGAAAAAGTTCTGCCCATTTATAAGAGGATATTTGCAATAAATAATAAAATAGGAGCATGAAAAAAATTACAATTATTTTAGATTTATTCATTTGTTCACAGTTTATACATGCCCAGGGAGGCTGGCTGGAAGCCGGTCTGAAAGGAGGATATGGTGTGAACTTTCTTGTAAATAAAAATTTTTACAGTGACCACAACTTTTCTCCCAAGCTTTCTTTTGGATATATGTATGGAGGAAAAATTGGAATCAATTTTAATGAATTTCATTCTATAACAATAGATGTGACTTCTTCAGCATTTGAACAAAAATATAACTACAGCCTTCTTAATCCGGATAGTACAAGGTCAATATACTTGCGTAGTATTGGTTTTAACACACTTGATTTTATATTGATGTATCGTAAAGCATCTGATGGTGGTTATATTGAAATAGGGCCTCAATACTCTATGTTAACCAAAACCAGCTGGAGCGATCAATCTGCTCAATCACAAAATATAGATGTTTCTACAAATCTTGTTAAATCTTATTATGCTGCTGTATTCGGCTTTGGTGGATATCTTATCGGTACTGACAATTTCAGGGTAATCTTAGGATTTAGAGCCACGTATGCATTAAGTGACCTTATCAGCAGTACCGGGAAACAAAATAATTTTCCTTCTGTTACAAAATATGACACCTACAGAGCATCAAATCCGCTTACCGGTATACTGGTACTTGAGTTAAACTATGATGTAGGGTATTTTGCCAGATCGAAATGTAAAAAAAGAAAATTACGGTTTTTGTTGTTCTAAAATTTTCAGTCTTATTGTTATACATTAAACGGGATAAATTTCCGCAATCCAGCCCACACTCTTCGACAAGCTCAGAGTGACCCGTGTGCCAGTCATACTGAGCTTGTCGAAGTATCTGGGTTGGCCATTTTGAAATA
>JAHEXZ010000116.1 GCA_023251835.1 Bacteroidota bacterium
AGTAACATACGTTTTTTAAAAGAGGTAAAGCAGGATACACAGGCTAAATCAAGGTTAAAGCATTTGTTGGTGCTGGCGGCACGTATTTTAGCCATTACATTTCTGGTATTTGCTTTTGCACAGCCCTATATTCCTGCTGATAATAAAAAAATAATTGCCGGAGATAAGCTTGTAAGCATATATATTGATAACTCTTTCAGTATGGATGCTATCAGTAAAAATGGTACATTGCTGGATGAAGCAAAGAAACGTGCTGCTGAGATTGTAGCTGCTTATAAACCTGCGGATCGCTTTCAGCTGCTTACCAATGATTTTGAAGGTAAACACCAGCGTTTTGTGAACAGAGACGAGTTTATAGAACTACTGGATGAAGTAAAAATAAGCCCCTCTATTCGTAGTCTTAGCGAAGTTACTTCGCGTCAGCTCGACTTGCTACAACTGGGTACTACCGGAAAATCGAAGGTATCCTTTCTTATTTCAGATTTTCAAAAAACTATTACTAATATTGACCAGGTAAGGAATGATACAAGCGTTATCTTTAATATGATACCACTGGTGGCAGCCGAAAAAAGCAATGTTTTTATTGATACCTGCTGGTTTGAAACTCCGGTTCGCCAGTTAAACCAGGTTGAAAAACTGCATGTTCGTATTAAAAATGTGTCAGATAAAGTACTGGATAATAATTCTATTAAGTTGTTTATAAATGAGCAGCAGAAAACTCCTGCCAGCTTTAATCTGGATAAAATGGCTGAAACGGAAGTGGTGTTATCTTTTGTTTCCAGGGAAACAGGGCTACAACATTGCCGTGTAGAGCTGAATGATTACCCGGTTACGTTTGATGATAAATTTTATTTTAGTTTTGAAGTAGCTAAAAATATCCCGGTGCTTAGTATCAACGCATCGGGTACAGGTACTCAAACACCCGGAAGCCCTTATCTGAATAAGCTATTCGGTACCGATTCATTGTTTGTGCTTGCAAATTATCCTGAGAACAAACTTGATTATTCTACATTGTCGGGTTACCGTCTAATCATATTAAACGAGCTGAAAACTATTTCATCAGGTTTGGCACAAGAGCTGAAACGATTTATGGTTAATGGAGGTAGTGTTCTGATATTTCCAAATGTGGAGAGTGATTTAAATTCATACAAGGAGTTTTTAGCTTCTGTAAATGCAAATTATTTTGAGCACTTAGATACAACCAACACCAAAGTGGATAAGATTAATCTGGAACATGATATTTACAGAGATGTATTTGATAAAAAAACGTATAGCGCTACTAACCTCAATTTGCCTTTAGTAAGCAGGCATTTCACAATATCTAAAGCATCTCATAGCAGCGAGGAGTATTTGCTGCGATTGCAGAATGGGGATATTTTTTTTGGGCAGTATACTGTTGAAAAAGGAAAACTTTATTTGTCTGCGGTATCATTACACTCTGATTTCAGCAATTTTTCCAAACATGCACTCTTTGTTCCTACTTTATATAAAATAGGAGTGTATAGTCAATCAACCGCTCCCTTGTTTTATACCATTGGAAATAATGAAACCATTGAATCTGCTGTTTCAATAGCTGGTGAAAATGTATACCGTATTAAAAGTATAACTACTGATTTTGAGATTATCCCAGAGCATAGAGTAATGAATGGTAAAACAGAAATATTCACACACAACCAGATTAAGGATGCCGGTAATTATAATCTATATGCGGGAAAAGAGCTGATAGGCGGTATATCATTTAATTTTAGCCGTAAAGAATCCGATTTAAGTTGTTACACACATGAAGAGCTGAATGTACAACTTGCAGTAAATGATTATGATAATTTTACTATTATAGAAACAGGAGTACAAAGTATACAGCAATCACTGATGGAGTTGGAGCAAGGGAAAAAATTATGGAAGCTGTGTATTATTCTAGCACTTTTGTTTTTAGCAACAGAGGTATTATTGTTACGATTTATGAAATAAAAATGGTAGCCACAGATTTCACAGATTTGCACGGATTTTTGTTTGAATTTTATTGAATAGTAAATAATCTGTGCAAATCTGTGACAAAAAAAAGTTGAAATTATGAACATACTCATCAAATCCGCACACATCATAGATCCCGGCTCGCCAAACAATGGTAAAGTGATGGATATATTAATTGAAAATGGAATCATTACATCCATAACAGGAGTGATAACACCTAAAAAAAATGTAAAAATAATTGAATCAGAAAACCTCCATGTATCAGCCGGCTGGTTAGATATGCAGGTAAATTTTTGCGACCCGGGTTTTGAACATAAAGAAGATTTAAGCAGCGGTATAAGAGCGGCTATAGCAGGCGGATTTACAGGAGTAGCAGTAGTTTCATCCACCAACCCTCCAATACATTCAAAAGCTGAAGTAGAATACATAAAAAATAAAACTGCTGATTCAATAGTTGATGTTTGCCCTATTGGCACATTATCCTATAGGCAGGAGGGGAAGGATATTTCAGAAATGTACGATATGCACCAGGCTGGAGCAGTGGCATTTTCAGACGATAAAAAAGCTATTAATGATGCTGGTTTGCTGATGCGCGCTTTGCTTTATTCACAAAATTTTGGGGGCATTATTATGACGCATTGTGATGATAAATCCATTTCACCTGAAGGCAAAATGAACGAGGGAGTTACTTCCACAATGCTTGGTTTAAAAGGTGTTCCGTCACTTGCTGAAGAAATGATGGTTAACCGTAATATTTTTCTTGCAGAGTATACAAATGCACCTGTTCATATTTCAAATGTATCTACGCGAAAGTCTGTAGCGCTTATCAAACAGGCAAAAGCTGCTGGATTAAAGATTACTGCCTCTGTAAATGCATATAATATTGCATTAGATGAAACTGCCCTGATTAGCTTTGACAGCAACTATAAGTTAAATCCCCCATTACGTACTAAAGAAGATATTGAAGCATTGCGAAAAGGGATTGCTGATGGGACTATAGATGCAATCACCAGTGACCACCGCCCACAGGATATTGAATCAAAAGATGTAGAATTTGATCATGCAGCCAATGGTATGATAGGTTTGGAAAGTGCTTTCGGATTAATCAATACATACAAAGAAAAAATTAAGTTAGAAACCATCATTCAGACACTGACAACTAATCCAAGAAATATACTAAAACTCCCGCAACCTAAAATAGCAGAAGGAGAACGCGCTAATATAACACTGTTTGATCCTGATGCAGAATGGATATTCGATAAAAGATATATACAGTCCAAATCAGCAAATACACCTTTTTTGGGAGCTAAGTTTAAAGGAAAGGTAATTGGTATTGTTAATAAGGGGCAGTTTAAAAGTAACATATAATATAGTCTGCAAGTAAGTTGTAATGCCTATTTCTCCGTTATAAATCAAGTACCTATAATCAGACGATTATCCTCATTATATTTCAACTGTTTGTTATCCAATAACCATTGTATCGTGCGAAGCCTTTTATCCTCATTACCTTCTGTTACTGAATTGACAAGGGTAGAAAGCGGCATTGGATGAACAGCCAGTAATTCTTTTATTTGCCTGCTTATATTCTCAAACTCATCGGTATGCAATGTGTTTTTATTCTCTTCAAGGCAAACGTCACATTGATTACAGCGGTGAGTATTGGTTTCACCAAAATAGGCAAGCAAAAGCTGGTTTCGGCATTTATGGTTGCTGTCTGCATAATTTATCACGGCTTCCATCCGTTCAAGGGCACGTTGTTTAAGGAAAGCAAAGTTTTCTTTGGAAAGTGTCAGATTTTTAACATCAATACGTTCCTGCTCAAAGGTAAGCTGTGGCAACTCTGTTTGTGGTGCATAAATAAGAAGTTTAAGTTCTTGCAGGTAATTTAATTTTTTTATGATTTCGTCACGCGTAGTGCTTGTTTTTTTTGCTAAATCAAACTCATTGATTTTGGCAAAATTATCGAACAAACCAGGGTAGGAGCGCAGCAGTAGTTTTATAAAATTATCAAATGCAGGTGATGCAATCTGGAATTTATATAAGTCTTCACGATTAGGTTCAAACTTAATTCTTGAAGGCTGATAAAGGGCTTCTGTAGTTGAAATGTACCCTTCTTTCTCCAGGAATTTTAAACTGTTATAAACGGTTAGTGCATTTAGTTTATAAGTATCACATAAGGCAACAATATCAAAGTTAAAAGTAAGTCCGGCACCTGAACCTGTGGGCTGTTGGTAGTAGTTAGCCAGCGCCTGGTATGTTTGTTTTATTTCCTCAATACTCGGAAAGTTGTTGGTTATACTACGTTCCAGCTCTAATTTGTCACTTTGGTTATATAGCAATATGGCATATGCCTTTTGTTCATCGCGTCCTGCACGTCCGGCCTCCTGAAAATAAGCTTCTAAAGAATCCGGCAGGTCAATATGAACTACAAAACGTACATCAGGTTTGTCAATACCCATTCCAAAAGCATTGGTACAAACAATAACACGTGTTTTGTTTTGTATCCAGTTATTTTGTTTCTGGTCACGTGTTTGCATATCTAATCCTGCATGGTAAAAATCGGCTGCAATTTTATTACTTTGAAGGTAACTTGCAATTTCCTGAGTTTTTTTACGGTTTCTGACATATACAACACCCGAGCCTTTTAAATTGTTGGCTATCTTTATAAGCCTAGCCAACTTGTCTTCTTCATGCACTACAATATAAGAAAGGTTTTTACGCTCAAAGCTTTTTTGTAAAACATTCGTTTTTCGAAACAATAACTTTTGCTGTATATCCTTTACTACATCAACTGTTGCTGTTGCTGTTAGTGCCATCATTGGAACACCAGGTAATAACTCACGTAATGCGGCAATTTTCAGATAACTTGGCCGGAAATCGTACCCCCACTGTGAAATGCAGTGTGATTCATCAATAGCAATAAGGTTTACCTTCATTTTCTGTAACCTTATTTTAACTAATTCACTCTCTAACCGTTCAGGTGAAAGATAAAGAAACTTAACAGCACCATGAACACAATTATCAAGTGCGATATCTATCTCTCTTTTGTGCATGGCCGAAGTTATTGCAATAGCTTTAATACCTTTTTTTGTAAGATTTTCAACCTGATCTTTCATTAGTGCGATCAATGGAGAAATAACAATACAAATTCCTTCTTTTGCCAGGGCCGGCACCTGAAAACAAATAGATTTTCCACCCCCGGTAGGTAATAATGCCAGAGTATCGTTACCTTTTAGAATGGAATTGATAATGTCTTCCTGTAAAGGGCGAAAAGTTTTGAAACCCCAATATTTTTCTAATATTTCTTGGATAGCAGGCATTTAGAAATTAATTTGAAATGGGGATTAGAATATAAATATACTGAAGCCGAAGTATACCTGATTATTACATTACATTAATCTTTTTCACTGATTTTTCGGCAGGGGTTGATATTTCTACAAAGTAAATGCCTTTGGCTTCATTGCTTATATCAATGATATATTTGCCGCTTGAAACAGCAGGAAATCTTCTTACAGAAACCATTTTTCCAAGAACGTTCAACACCCGTATAGTTACATCATCTGTTTTTGGCAGGTTTATATCCAAATAAAATTCTCCATCATTAGGGTTGGGATAGATAGTAAAAGAAGAATTAAAATCATTACTGTGAACAGATGTAGTGCTATTTATAATATTGATATTATCAATATACAGGGACTGTCCCCAGCCACTTTTATTTTCAATAGCAATTTCTAATGCGCTTTGTCCTGC
Source organism: Bacteroidota bacterium (assembly GCA_023251835.1). Classification (GTDB taxonomy): domain Bacteria; phylum Bacteroidota; class Bacteroidia; order 2-12-FULL-35-15; family 2-12-FULL-35-15; genus 2-12-FULL-35-15. Next base: position 5,722 of record JAHEXZ010000116.1, read on the forward strand.
ATAGCTGTCCATATTCACCGTTTCGGTGCGCCATTGGGTAAATGAAGGCAGGAAGGTTCCGGTATTATCGGGAGCTGTAGCCAGACCGCTATTTCCTTTTTGATAAATCCTATTCCAGGTAGAACCACAATCATTACTTACTGAAACTATTAGTGAGTCATAATAGCTCGAACTATATCGTGCGTAGGCCACGTCAAATAGGAGTGTAATAGGAGGTGTAATTGTTGTTAAATCAAGGTATGGAGAATAGATAAAATCACTTTGTCCAGTGATATCACTTGAGGAGTTATTGTTCATTTTAGCTGATGCACTGCTGTTGCCAAAACCTCCTGCAGTTGTTACTTTGCTCCAGGTAGCATTTGCATCAGAATTACCAATTGTCCAGTTAATGGAGGGGAAAATACCCTGAAAATCTTCTGATTGGGGAATGAGTACTACAGGAGAGGCGGTAATGATTGTAAAACTGCTTGCCGATGAATCATTAGGTGTATTTTGTTCGGAAGTACCATTTGGATAGGTTGTATATGCTTTAAACGTACGAGCTCCGGCTGCTAACCCTATAATAGCAGGTAATGTAATAGTTGTAAAAGCATTTGTTCCAAGAGTACCGTACCAGTTATATGTTTGAACAGAACCTCCATCTGTTTTATAGTTGATTATACATGAATCCAACATTGCTGAACCATAGTTACGTAGTACAACTTTAGGAACAAGTGATGTATTACAGCTTGAATAGCCTGAAGCGGGTGTATTTATTGATTGAATGGCAGCATCAAGTGCATAAGCCGGAGGAGTGCTGTTAGGGTCATATCCATCCATAATAGTTGCTCCTGTATTTCCGGGATCGAGCCATACTTTTAATTGAGTGCTGCTTGTGCCTCCACCCAGCCAGGAAGTAGAAAGCTTTCCATAATAATCAAGCATATTGGAAGGAGATGCTCCACAGCCGGATGGCCCCCCATATAATTGCCCGACAATTCTCTTATTCTGATCAAATAATGGTGAGCCGGATGAACCGGATTCTGTACAGGCAGAAGTCCATTGTCCTATTTTCCAACAATCTGCACCGCTATAGGTGCTGGAAACAGTTGCATTTAATGCTTCTGAAATCTTTTTTATATCTCCGCTGGGATGATGAATACCAACTACTGAGGTTGCTGGAGTATTGACATTTGACCAACCGTTAAAATACGGTATATAACCTGCTGGTACTGTTCCTCCTGACAATCCGCCCGTGATTTCAACAAGGCAAAAATCGGAACCGGCATCACGTGCTCTTAAAGTGGAGGTATTTAATGATTGAGATGTAGGAGAAGCCCCCGGATTACTACACCCTGGCGCTTCCCAGTCAAACCTGAATACCCATGTTGCCCAATCATTGCTGCCGCTACAATGGTTAGCTGTTAGAACATAAGGTATACCGTCCTGCGGCACATCATTTACCAGAGATCCGGTACAAAACTCACTACCGCCAACCACAAGACATACAACACCTTGTTTTTCATTTTGCCAGTTTGCACCCAAAGTACAATTTACATTTATCTGGCAGGAGCCTGCATCGCCAAATGATTTAGCAGCATATTCTTCAACACTTCTATATCCGTGTGTTACGCGGAACAAATTAAGATGTCCGTCACCTGAAACTGTTGCAGGCTCATAGTATTCCAATATTAATGCCTCTCCTGCAAGTAAATCTGTTGCAAACATGCCGCTGGCATCATTATTTTTATTAGTAAAAGCACCTGTTACATATTTTTTGTCGGCTGTATAAATAAATAAGTTAGCACCTTGTGGTAAATAAAAATTGTCAAAAGCAAGGTTTAATGACAATGCTCCTTCAGATTTTATACCTAATTGCCAAAGCCTGTCTCCATTGGATAATACTGTCCATACACCTGAATTGTTTAAATTAAAACTGGTATAATGATTATAACCAAAACGAAATGGCCCCTTATTTTGATCATTTATAGCATCTTCGGCACGTAATGCAGCTATATCAACAGCCGGCATATTCTCAAATTTCACGGGGCGGCTTGGTTGGAAAAATTTGTTGAAGCTATAGGGTTTGCCACCCTGACTAAGTTGTGCAAATGAAATATTCGCGGTTAATACAACCAGGAGCAGATGTAAAAGAAATAGTATATATTTTTTCATTTTTTCTATAATATTTGTGTATGCTAAAAATAGAAATAAATTAATTCAAAGTCAATGGGGAAGGAAATTTATCGTATACTCCACTTTCCCGAAATCCCGCATAACTCAACAATTATTTTTATATTTGTGATTCACAAAAAAAATACAAGGCATGACAGCTATAAGACACGACTGGACACAGGAAGAAATTCTTAACATATACAACACTCCTTTATTTGACCTTATATACAGAGCACAGCAGATTCACCGTGAATTTAATGTTCCGAACGAAATACAGGTTAGCTCTTTGGTATCAATTAAAACCGGAGGCTGTGTAGAAGATTGCGGCTATTGTCCTCAGGCAGCGCGCTATAACACTGGGGTTGAAGTACATAAGTTAATGACTTTAAATCAGGTGCTGGAAGTGGCAGATAAAGCTAAAACAGGCGGAGCCTCAAGATTATGTATGGGTGCAGCGTGGCGCGAAGTAAGAGATAACAGCGATTTTGAACGGGTATTGGAAATGGTAAAAGGCGTGAACGAAAAAGGAATGGAGGTATGCTGTACATTGGGAATGATCACTGAAGAACAGGCGCAAAAGCTTGCAGATGCCGGACTATACGCTTATAACCACAACATTGATACTTCAGAAGATAACTATAAAAAAATTATCACTACCCGTACTTATGACGACCGTTTGAATACTATAAACAATGTGCGTAAGGCAAAAGTATCTGTATGTTCAGGGGGAATTATTGGTTTAGGTGAAACTGTTGAAGACCGTGTAAAAATGCTGCAAACATTATCTTCTATGGAAAAACATCCTGAATCAGTACCTATAAATGCTCTGGTTCCGGTTGCAGGTACACCCTTGGAAAATCAGCCCTTAGTCCCTATCTGGGATATGATACGTATGATAGCTACTACACGTATTGTAATGCCTACAACAATGGTACGCCTCTCTGCAGGCCGAACTCAAATGAGCCTGGAAGGGCAGGCGTTGTGTTTCCTGGCAGGTGCCAATTCTATTTTTGCAGGCGAAAAATTATTAACTACTCCAAACCCTGATTTTAATGAGGATATGGAAATGTTTAAACTGTTTGGTTTAACACCCGGCAAAGCTTTTAAAAAAGAAAAGGAAGTTACTGAACTGGCTGAAGAAAACGCTCCCAAAAACTACGCATAACTATCATTATCCCCGAAATGTTAAAACTCCATAATGGAGTAAGGAAAGAGGCCATGACTTTTTCTGCCGATCAGGTTCTATATGATTCGCTTCGCAAACGTGAAGAACAAAATGCGTTGCGCAAACTCGTTACTAATAATCATCTGATTGATTTTTGCAGTAATGACTATCTGGGATTCGCACGAAGTGAGGAATTATTCACTCTGACGGAACAGGAACTCTTAATCGTATCGAAGGGTACCGAAAAGAAGAATGTTAATCTTTCAGGCTCAACAGGTTCTCGTTTATTGGCTGGCAATTCATTGTATACAGAAGAACTTGAAAAAAAGATTGCTGCTTTTCATAATGCAGATGCCGGTCTTATATACAATTCCGGATACGATGCCAATATAGGTCTTTTCTCAGCTATTGGTCAGAAGGGAAGTACCATTATTTACGATGAATTAATTCATGCTTCAGTACACGATGGTATAAGGTTGTCGCAGGCATCAGCATTTGTATTCAAACACAATGATGTTGTTCATCTTGAAAAACGGCTTAAAATAGCTCAAGGCATCATTTATGTTGCTGTTGAAAGCATTTATTCTATGGATGGAGATACAGCGCCTCTGATAGAAATTGCCAGCCTTTGCAATAAGTACAATGCGAATTTAATTGTGGACGAAGCACATGCAACAGGTGTTACAATTAATGAGGGTAAGGGAATGGTGCAACAGTTGCAGTTGGAACAGTTTGTTTTTGCCCGTGTTCATACATTCGGAAAAGCATTGGGTTGCCATGGTGCAATAGTGCTTGGCAGCGATTTGTTGCGTAACTTCTTAATCAATTTTTCCCGCTCTTTTATATATACCACTGCTCTGCCTGTTAAAAACCTTATTGCTATTAATCAATCGTATCAATTACTGGAAAAAAGTGATGCTAAAATTCAACAGTTACATGAACATATTGGTTATTTTAAAGAACTGCTGTCAGAGCAGGTAAAGCCACTATTAATAGAAAGTAACAGTGCCATTCAATGCATTGTAATTGGAGGGAATGATAAAGTAAAAACACTTGCTTTGATTCTACAAAAGGATGGATATGATGTTCGTCCTATACTCTCCCCAACGGTTCGGAAAGGAAAAGAGCGTTTACGTATATGTATTCATACTTTTAACTCTCGAACTCAAATTGAAGGATTATGTAGGTCAATTAATGAAAATATGGCAAGAAATCTTGTAAATTGATTTCCCCTTAAAAAGGGGGATAGGGGGATTTCCCACTATGATTTTTCTAACCCATTAATTCCTTCATCAGTTTTTCCAACGAAGCTTTTACAACAGCCAGTTCATTCTCAACCACTATCAGCCTTGCCTCTAATTCATTTACAGATTTACGTGCCGGCTCTTCAGGCAACACTTCCTCTTCCAAATCGCTTGTTTCAGTGAAAAGATGAGCATAACGAGCCTCTTTTTGTCCATAACGTTTCGGTAGTTGTTTTATCAATGGTGGTGTAGCTTGTGCGAGTTTATCTATCACAGTATGAACCTCTTCCAGCGATTCAAACTCATATAACCTGCCGGAATTGGAATTCAATTCACCTATAGTTAGCGGACCACGCAAAAATAGAAGGCATAATACAGCTACTTCTGCAGTTGTCAGAGGAAAAACAAGAGTAAAGTTATGTTTGTATTTGACTGACCTGCTTGTACCCCCAGTTGCTATGGCCACCAAACCGGCTTTTTTCAGTGAATTTAAAGCAATTACCACCGTTTCTTCATCATATTGCACTATCGGATTACGCGATGTTTTTTGATTACATGCGGCAGTAAGTGCATTTAAAGTCATAGGATAATAATCCGGGGTGATTTTACTCTTTTCAATCAAAGAGCCAAGAACACGTATTTCTATTGAATCCAGCAGAGGGATTGTAGTAGCATTAATATTTTCGTCCATTATTAAATTAGAATAGTACTCAGATAACAAAAATACAACAATGTTTAAATATACTGCTTTTCAATAAAACTCATACGCCCCTACATCAGGCAATGATGTACTAGGATTAGGACGAGGTTTATCATCCAAATCAATCCCTATAAAAATGGCTGTAGACCCTTTATCAATAGCAAATGAAGTCGATTGCAGACGATAATTATTGGTAGTTGCATCTTGAAACCCAGGATCAACGTTCGGATAAACAGTATCGTAATTTAACCCATCATTGGTATTTAACGTTGTTTTTACAATACAATGATCAAATTTATAGGAAAAAATACCACCAAAAGTTGATGAATCCAGGCCTATTTCTTCTTCCAAATCACCATACAGAATACAATTACCGAAATAGGCGCTGTCTAAATTGCGTATTTGAATGGTATTAGTAATATCCACATAATAATTGTTCAGTGCCAGTAAAGGAGTAGAGCGGCTGCCATTTGTTAAGTTGGCAAACGTACAATGTTCAAACCTGTATCTTCCACCGATGGTAAATGCGCCTGCATACTGCCCGCAATTGGCAAAAACACAGTTATACCCTCTTATAAAGCTGCCCTGGCCATATATTGCTGCGGCCGACATGTTTTTTATAACAGTATTGCTGATGCTCAGCGTTGGATTGGTAGAAGCCCCTAAGGTATCCGCCTGTACTCCAATACTTCCGTTCTTAATAATAGCCCAGTCAATCACATTGTTTTTACTTCCTACAGATAACCATATTTTTCCCCACTGTCCGGGTACTTCTTTATAATCAGCCTCTAAACGTGCACCCTGAAATGTTACTTCATGGTCTTTAGCTCCATTTACGATTAATGTTCCCCCGTCATAAACCCATAAAACGGCTCTATTCCATAGATGTACCCGTGTATCTTGTAAAATAGTGAGGGTGCAGCCTTCATCCACTACGGCATAGCCAAAAATAAGGTGGGGTTTATCATTGGTCCAGGTTTCATCACAATTAATGATGGAGTAAGGGGGCAACCCATTGGTAGGAAATTGGTCGGGTTTATGCAAATACACATCCTGTCCGATAGCTGTCAGCATCACGCGCTGAATATTGCCGTTGGTTTCAAATATAATGGAATCTAATATTAATAATGGTGAATTCTGACCGGTAGGGTTTACCGTAACCTGCACAAATACAAATAAACTATCTCCCGCCAGAATTTCAACATTACTTATCGAAGTTCCTGAGACACCATCTACATTCATCCTGAATTGTGAAGCACTGCCGGTAGCCAGAAATATTTTTGAAATTTCAATAAGTTGATTGTTAGGATTATAGATTTTAAAGAGTTTAGTAGTAGAGCCAACGGTTGTAAAAACGGTATCAAAAAGAACAGAGTCGGTGGAGAAAGA
>JAHEXZ010000117.1 GCA_023251835.1 Bacteroidota bacterium
TCTATCTATCAATTGAAAATACAGGGTGTTTGGAACCTTTCAGAAATAACACAAAAAACACAAAAACTCTTTAAAAAAATTAATATAGACTACCTAACTTGAGCGGAGTTAGGGGTTAATCAGTTGTATAAAAACCAATAGAAAAAAAACAAAGGCAGAAATTTTTAAAAATGTTGTTTTCATTTTTTTTGTAGAATCCGTAAGCATACCATCTATTATGCCAAATTCGAAATGAATTTTAAAATTTTTTTTGAAAAATTTTAAAATGTTATACCACAATATTTACAATCTTATTGGGCACCACAATCACTTTTTTAGGAATTTTTCCTTCTAAATATTTTTGTGTTTGTTCCAGCGCTAATACTTCTTTTTCAACCTGTTCTTTAGGAAGCGAGCGTTCGTATTCCTGAAAAAAGCGAGTTTTTCCATTGAAAGAGATTGGATAATTAAATGAACTTTCTACCAGGTATTCTTCTTTGCATTCGGGGAAAGCTGCATAAGTAATGCTTTCCGTATGCCCCAGGATATTCCATAATTCCTCAGCAATATGAGGTGAATAAGGGGCTATTATGATAGCCAGAGGCTCTAATATTTCTCGTTTATTGCATTTTTGTTCCGTTAGTTCATTCACACAAATCATAAAATTACTTACCGAAGTGTTGAAGGAGAAACGCTCAATATCTTCTGTAATTTTTTTGATGGTTTTGTGCAAAGTTTTTAATTCTGATTTAGTAGCCGCCTCATTACCAATATTTACTACATCACCATTATGATATAATCTCCACAACTTACGAATAAAAGTAGAAACACCGGTAATACCATTGGTATTCCAGGGCTTGGAAAGCTCCAAAGGCCCAAGGAACATCTCATACAAGCGCAAACAGTCGGCACCATATTGTTCTACCATAGCATCCGGACTTACCACATTCCATTTTGATTTAGACATTTTTTCGACTTCGCTGCCACAGATGTAGTCTCCGTTTTCTTCTGTAATAAAAATGGCGTTTTTGTATTCTTCGCGCCAGTTTTTGAAAGATTCTTGATCTAAAACATTATTATTTACAATGTTTACATCAGTGTGTAATGCTGAACAACTACTTAAATCAAAAGAAAAGACTTCTTTAATATGAGGGTTTAATTTTTTGAATTCATTAATTGCAATGGTTTTAATGGTTTCTATTTCAATTAAATTCAATATTTTTTTATTTAGTTTTTCGTTTAAAGATTTGGAAAGAAAAATAAAGGGAAGCTTATACTTTTCTTTGTCGTTATCTCGTCCCCACATAAACAATGGGGGCAGCCTATACACAAACGCACTCATCCCCTGTATCATCCCCTGGTTAATCAGCTTTTTAGCAGGTTCAATTACAGGAATCAATCCAAGATCATACAAAAACTTAGTCCAGAAGCGCACATAAAGCAAATGCCCTGTAGCATGCTCCGCGCCCCCCATGTATAAGTTTACATTTTTCCAGTAATTTACTGCCTCTTTTGAAACAAACTCTTTATCATTGTGAGCATCCATGTAACGAAGGTAATACCATGAAGAGCCAGCCCAGCCCGGCATGGTAGAATACTCATAATCAAAGCCCTCCCCCCTGTGGGGAGAGCCGGAGAGGGGTGTATATTTCCAATCTTTAGCCCTTGCCAATGGCGGCTCGCCTGTTTCAGTAGGCAGGTATTTATCCACTTCCGGCAATATTAATGGAAGCTCGCTTTCGTTTAATACATGGGGAATCCCGTCCTTATAATAAACTGGTATAGGCTCCCCCCAATAGCGCTGACGGCCGAAAATGGCATCGCGCAGGCGGTAATTGGTTTTTCCTTTTCCCAAGTCTTCTTCTTCAATTACAGCAATGGCTTCTTTGATAGCCCTCTTTACTTCCAAACCATCCAAAAAACCTGAGTTGATTACGGTTCCTTCTTTGGCTTCAAAAGCCTCATCCCCCAACCCCTTCTCCAAAGGAGAAGGGGGGAGAATAACCTGAAGAATATCTAATCCAAAGTGTTTTGCAAATGCAAAATCTCTTGAGTCGTGTGCAGGTACCGCCATTACAGCGCCTGTTCCATAGCCTGCCAACACATAGTCGCCTATCCAGACAGGAACCTGTTTGCAAGTAAAAGGATGTATCGCATAAGCACCGGTGAATACACCGGTGATCTTTTTTACATCTGCCATACGCTCACGTTCACTACGGTTTTTGGCAAATGTTACGTATTCTTCTACTTCTTTTTTTTGTGCCGGGGTTGTGATTTTAGTCACTAATTCATGTTCCGGTGCAAGCGTTACAAAAGATACTCCAAAAACAGTATCAGGACGGGTGGTGAATACTTCAATAAAAGCCTCGCCATCCATTCCCTCTTTTGACTTTTGATTTTCCACTTTAAACTTTAAACTCGTTCCTTCCGACTTCCCAATCCAGTTACGCTGTGCCTCCTTGATGCTTTCAGTCCAGTCAATATCTTCCAAATCATTTAATAATCTGTCGGCATAAGCAGTAATACGCAGGCTCCATTGCTTCATAAGCTTACGTTCAACAGGATAACCGCCACGCTCAGAAACACCATCCTTCACCTCTTCATTGGCAAGCACCGTTCCTAATTGTGGACACCAATTGACCATAGTATCGCTCAAATAAGCTAAACGAAACTGTTGTAATACCTGCTCTTTGGTTGCTTCAGAAAAATCGTTCCATTCATTGACAGTAAAACCATCGTGATATATTTCTAAATCTCCTGTTAAAATATCATCTTCTGTTCCTTTAAAACCAATAGTTTCAAATAGTTCAATAAGTGTACTGATATTTTCTGCCTTATTTGTTTTTTTATTATACCAGGAATTAAATAATTGGATAAATATCCACTGTGTCCATTTGTAATAGTTTGGATCCGATGTTCTAACTTCTCTGCTCCAATCAAATGAAAACCCTATTTTATCCAACTGTTCGCGATAACGTGCAATATTGGTTTTGGTAGTAATTTCAGGGTGCTGACCAGTCTGAATGGCATATTGTTCCGCAGGCAGGCCAAATGAATCGTATCCCATAGGATGCAACACATTAAAGCCTTTTAAACGCTTGTAACGAGCAAAGATATCGGAAGCAATATATCCCAGAGGATGTCCTACGTGTAAACCTGCACCACTCGGATAAGGAAACATATCCAGTACATAATAAGGAGCCCCTCCCCGCCTGCCTGAATGAGAAGTAGCATATTCCGGATCTGTTGGATTATACGTTTTAAACGTTTTATTATCCTTCCAATACTGTTGCCATTTCTTTTCTATTTCTCTGAAATTATATTCCATTTTTTTATTTTTTTCGGGTGCAAAGATATAAAAATCGGGTCAAGTGGTTGATGGAGAAATAATTAAGCAACTATGCATAGAACCAATGTTCAACAATGCTGCCTACAATAATAGCCACAGATTCACAGATTTAAACATTTAATCTGTGAGTCTGTGGCTATATTTTATACTTATTAACCTACAATTGTTTATTTCAAATCAAATTTAGAGTGGGTGCATCTGCTTTTAATCTCTACTTTTAGGGGCAGAAAATTTCACACAGGTGACAGAAAAAAAAACAGAACGCAAATTTGTTGGCTCTACTATTACAACTGTTGTAAGCCTTTCATTAGTATTGTTCATGTTGGGTTTGTTGGGAATTATTATACTTAATACCAATAAATTGTCTGATAATCTTAAAGAAAATATCGGTATACAAATAATTCTGAAAGACAATGCCAAAGAGGTAGATATTCAACACTTAACAAAGATGTTGGATGCATCGGCTTATGTAAAATCAACAGAATTTGTCAACAAAGAAGATGCGGCAAAACGCCTGCAGGAAGATTTAGGCGAAGATTTCATTGACTTTTTAGGGTATAATCCCCTATTGCCCTCTATTAATATACATTTAAAAGCTGCATATGCTAATACTGACAGCATTAGCTGGATTGAGCAGGAGTTAATTGGCAGCAAATTAGTAAACGAGTTTGTTTACCAAAAATCATTAGTAAGTATGATTAATGAAAATGTGCAAAAGATAGGACTCGTTATTTTAGCATTCAGCAGTTTGCTGATGGTTATTGCAATTGCATTAATTAATAACACGATACGACTGTCTATCTACAGCAAGCGTTTTCTAATAAAAACCATGCAGTTGGTTGGTGCCACTCAGGGTTTTGTAAGCAAACCCTTTGTGCTGAAGGGTATTAAACATGGAATTTATGGCGCTATTATAGCTATTCTTATGTTGATTGGAGTTCTCTACTTTGCTCAAAAACAACTACCCGAACTGGTAGAATTGCAGGATGAAACAATGCTTGCAACACTTTTCGGATTAGTGATTGTTATTGGAATTATTATCTCCTGGATAAGCACAGCATTGGCTGTGCGTAAATATCTGCGACTGAAGTCGGATGAACTTTACTATTAATACTTCCATTATAGTTTTATTAGGATTAATCGCTTCATCTGCCTTATATTTGGCCAATTATTTTTTCTTTAACTATTTGAAAAGCATTAAAAATAAAATATATTTATTAGTAAGTGTGCTACTGTTGGGTAATATTTTTGTCTTACATGCACAAATTACATTCTCTAAAGTATTCTATGATTCTTTACAAAGTGGCATAGAAGCTCGTTCTGCAATTTTATTAGATGATAATGGTTTTGTTATTGTAGGAAAAGCTTCTTACCAAAAAGGTCTTATTATGAGAATGGATTCTTTGGGAAGCATTGTCTGGAGTAAACAAATTGAAACCTTAAATAATTCGGGGAATATTGATTTTGATGATATAATAGCCACAAAAGATTCTTGCTTTGTTATAGTCGGGAGTGTAGTTGCCTCAGGAAATACGCTCGCTTGTTGTTTGAAAATAAACCGAAATGGGGACACGCTTTGGACTCGTGCGATTGGCATAAACGGTTTTAGTATTAGCTCCGCTTCTGTTCAACAAACCTTTGATTCTGGTTATATATTAGCCGGTAACGTAATGTATCCCACAACAAAGATTTTTATAGCGAAACTAGATTCGATGGGTAGCTACGAATGGGGGATTACCTTAACAGGAGGTAATAATAACATTTGTAGTTCTATTAAACAAACCCCTGATAGTGGATATGTATTAACAGGGTACATTGAAAACTATCCGCCATATAACCCCAATGCTTTTATAGCAAAGCTATCTCCTGAAGGTTCACTTACATGGGCAAAAAAATATAATAATACTGAAGACTTATGCTTTGGGAAAGATATTTTAATAGAAAACAATAGTTTTCTTTGTTATTTTATTACTGGATATAAACGTACAATATTAAAGGTTGATTTTGAAGGGGATATTCTATGGAAAAAATCTTATGGTGAATTTTCTGGAAATTCTGTTTTGAGCTATTCGCACTTAGGATTAAATAAAATGTATGATGGTAATTATATTTTTGTAAATAGTAGTGTTGACTGCAGTGGAGATGGGACAATAATTAAAATTGATTCATTAGGAAACATTGTTTGGTCACATGCATTATTTCTCTCTGCTTTTGCAGCTATAGAATCAAAGGATAAAGGTATAGTTATTGCCGGCAATGGCCCACTTTGTGGGGTCAAAACACCAACAATCCTTATTCCCCAAATTGGAATAATAAAAACAGACTCTGTGGGAAATGGACAAAACTGTGTTTCGGGTTATGATGTGAGCATAGTCACATATAATCTTACAGACTCCATAGCATCATTTACATCTCAACAGGGAATGCAAGAGGCCATTATAAATTTTCAATTTAGTTCAATCCCTTTAGTTTCCTATTCTGGTTGCGTTGATTTTAGTGGGGGTATTCATGAACCGGATTCCCATAACGAAATTTTTCTTTCTCCTAACCCATCCAATGGTTTCTTTAAGATTAACTTTTCTGAAAAAAGGCATTGTAAATTAAGCATATATAATAATCTAAGCGATAGAGTATATCAATCCGAAGTATATACTCAACAATCTGAAATTGATCTAACCGCTCAACCCAAAGGCTTATATTTTTACCAAGCAATTTTTTCTGATAACGAATACTCCACAGGGAGATTGATAATTGAATAAACATAAAGCATGAAATTTAAAAAACCCAGCTTAATTGTTCAGATTTTCTTAGGAATGTTTTTGGGAATAATGGTTGGCTATTTCTGGAAAGATATTGCCCCCGGCCTTCATATACTCAGCGATATTTTTATGCGGCTGATTAAAATGATTATCGCGCCTTTGGTATTTTCCGTTCTTGTAGTAGGAGTTGCTAAAGTAGGTGATTTTAAATCCGTTGGACGCATTGGTATAAAAACACTGTTGTATTTCACCACAGCAGCCATTATTTCTTTGTTCCTGGGATTGATATTAGTTAATTTTTTTGAACCAGGTAAACAAATGGTGCTGGAACTGCCTCCTGCTAATGCAGAAGTTGGCATAGAAGCCGGTAAAGGATTTGATGCAAAAAATTTTATTGAACATGTAATACCAGATAGTATTGTAGGTGTTATGGCAAAAAATGAAATTCTTCCCATTGTTGTATTTGCCCTGTTCTTTGGCATTGCAGCTGCTTCTGTTGGAAAAAACGGAAAGGTAGTTGTAGATTTTTTTGATTCCGTTTCGCACATTATGTTTAAAGTTACCAATTATGTGATGGCATTTGCCCCAATTGGCGTATTTGGTGCTATTGCGGCCGTTGTTGCCAAACAGGGTATTGGCGTTCTGACGGGTTATCTCTATCTTCTGGGTACGTTTTACTTAGGGTTGCTGGCGTTTATATTTATTATTCTGTTTCTTATCTGCTTTGTATTAAAAATCAAATTTTTTAAACTGCTCAACTATATCAAAGAGCCTATTTTGCTGGCATTCAGCACAGCCAGCTCAGAGGCAGCAATGCCAAAAACCATTGAATCATTAGAGCGCTTCGGCTGCGAAAACCGCATCATCAGCTTTGTCTTGCCACTTGGCTATTCTTTTAATTTGGATGGCTCCATGATGTATATGACCTTTGCCACAGTGTTTATTGCACAAGCTTACGGTATCGAAATGAGTGTTGCTGATCAGATAGTAATGCTATTAATATTGCTGATTACCAGTAAAGGTATGGCCGGCATTCCCCGCGCTTCATTAGTAGTGATTGCAGGAATGTTACAGCATTTTAAAATTCCGGTAGAAGGATTATTATTGCTTTTAGGTATCGACCAGATTTTAGATATGGGACGCTCCGCAACCAACGTAGTTGGTAATGCTGTTGCTACTGCTGTTATTTCAAAATGGGAGGGAGAATTACGAACATTCAAAACTGAGCCGGATATTGATAAAATGAAGCTGGATTAAAGACCTCTCCCTAACCCTCTCCACAGGAGATGGGATCGTTATTTTCAATAATGTTGAGTCATTTTCAATAGTCGTTTTATTAAAAATGGCTCCATTTTAATTATAGAAACAAAACTTGTTCCCTCTCCTGTGGAGAGGGTTAGGGAGAGGTATGATCGAATTTCTAAAACAACTAACTGACCCGGAATCCATTATTCAGTATGGGGGTTTAGCTTTATTGTTATTTGTTGTGTTTGCCGAAACAGGTTTGTTGATTGGATTTTTTCTTCCGGGTGATTCACTCATTTTTATTTCGGGTTTAATTTGTGTTTCAAAACCAGAATTACTGGACGTAAACATTTTTGTTCTCATACTTTTGCTTTCCCTAGCAGCCATTTTGGGAAATATTGCGGGCTATTGGTTTGGCTTTAAAGTGGGTCCCCCGTTGTTTGACCGCAAAGATTCTATTATTTTCAAAAAACGATATTTAACAATTACAGAAATTTTTTATCAGAAAAATGGTGGGAAAACATTAATCATAGGCCGCTTTTTACCCATCATACGCACCTTTGCACCCATTTTAGCAGGAGTGATAAAAATTGATTTTAAAAAATTTATGATTTTTAATATTACTGGCGCTGTCGCATGGATTGGATTGCTGGCAAGTATCGGATATTATCTGGGTACCTATACCTGGGTTCAGAAAAATGTTGGTTATATTGTAATAGGACTTATAATTGTTACACTAATACCATTACTTACTACTTATTTTAAAGAAAAAAAACGCAAAAGAGAATTTCAATAAGTACTCAAAAAATGCCTTTTATAGCCTAAAAACAACCATTTAATAATCCGAAATTATAAAAACAATATTGTTTTGTAATTTGCGTCCATATGTTCCCATATCATTATATATTAACAAATTACAATTAGTTAACTGATAAAAATTTTTACATTCAAAATAGATTTAGTATGTTTGGAACCTTAATTCCGAAGGAAGGAATAATAAAGATTTTTAAATCAGTAACATATAAAAAATTAAATTAAAATTTAAAATTAACCATTAAAATTAACAGCAATGAGCAAGCAAAATTCATCAAGCGTATTCAAGTCAGTATTTGCATCCTTAGCTATCGTAGTATGTGTGGCAATTGGAATTATCATTTACAAATTTATTCTTGGCAACCCAATGCACTTTGATGCAGAAGGCCATCCAAAGCAAGGCGATTATCTTGGAATGATGTATAAGGGAGGATTTATTGTTCCTATACTTATGGCTATTTTTTTAATTATTGTTACTTTTTCTATTGAACGTATAATGACCATTTCCCGTTCCAAAGGAAAAGGCCGTGCAGAAATTTTTATCCGTAACATCAAAGCATTAATTGCTGCCGACAAGTTTGATGAAGCTATTGCAGCATGTGACCAACAACAAGGCTCATTGGCAAATGTAGTTCGTGCTGGCGTTGAAAAGTTAAAAACTTTGCATACTGATAATACTTTAGATAAAGAAAGCAAAGTTGCTGCTATTCAAAAGGAAATTGAGGAAGCCACAGCGCTTGAATTACCAATGCTTTCTAAAAATTTATCAGTTATTTCTACCTGCGCTACCATAGCAACTCTTTGGGGATTGATTGGAACAGTATTGGGTATGATTCGCTCATTTGCCGCAATGTCACAAGCCGGTGCCCCCGATACAACAGCCCTTGCAACAGGTATTTCCGAAGCACTTATAAATACAGCAATTGGTATCATTGGTTCTGTGGTTGGTATTATCATGTACAACTACTTCACAAATAAAATTGATGCTATTACATTCAGTATGGATGAGGCTGGTTTTACCATTGTGCAGTCTGTAAGTGCACACAGATAATTTTTCTACGAATTACGAATTGTAACGAATAACGAATCTATGTATTTGTTATTCATACTGATTCGATATTCGCAGGACAATGTGTAATTTTTGATAAATTTAAAATTCTACAAGACATGTCTAAAATTAAGATGCCCAAAAGCAACCCATCGCTGGATATGACACCCATGGTGGATTTAGCGTTTCTTTTGGTTACCTTTTTTATGCTTACAGCTACTGCAAGAATTTCTGAGCCAGTAGTTGTTGATACACCATCTTCCACATCAGATAAATTATTGCCTGAAAATGTTATACTGGTTACTGTTGACAACAAAGGACACGCATATTATAATATTAATAATTATGATGTGCGTATGAGAACCCTTGAAAGAATGGCAACACAATACAAAGCAACTTTTACGGATAAAGAAAAAGCTGACTTTGCTAAAATGACCAGCTTTGGTGTGCCTATGGAAAGCCTGAAACAGTATATTAATATGGATGACAACCAACGTATGGCGGTGAAATCTCCAGGCATACCATTAGATTCTTTAAATAATCAATTGGGCGACTGGATACAATTTGGACGTATAGAAGCAGCTAAACAGGCAAAAGAACAAAAAGATAAAGCGGAAAAAGCCGGACGCGAGTTCAAATATGAGCCTATCCGTTTTGCTATAAAAGCAGACGGTAATGCCAATTACATCAGCGTAAAAGATATAATTAAAGTATTTACCGATAAAGAAATATACAGATTTAACCTGATTACTAACCTTGAAAAAGGTGATGAATAAAAAAATAAATTTATTTTATGGAATTTTATTTTTTTAAGCATCTACTGTAACAGGATAACAAAAATTAACAGAATAAAAAAATGGCAGAAGTAAATACTGATGATGGCGGTGGTCATGGTAAACATGAAAAGAAACGCGCAAAAAAATCATCTACCCGGATAGATATGACACCAATGGTGGATCTGGCTTTTTTACTGCTCACATTCTTTGTGCTAACTTCCACTTTTAGTAAGCCTAAAGCAATGGAAATAAATTTCCCGGCAGATCCGAAAGATGAAAAAGACAGACAAAAAGTAAACAATGCATTAACATTTATAATGACGAAAGACAATGGCATTTATTATTATGCCGGAGAATTTTATCCGCCCAATAATAAAGATGGGAAACCTTCTACTGCCCTGGTTAAAACAGATTTTTCAAAAGATGGATTGCATAAATTATTATTAGATACTCACAAACCAACAATAGAGGCGGTTCATGAACTGGAAGAAAAATACAAAAGAAAAGAAATTGCAGATACCACACTTAAAAGACTGGTGAATCTGGAAAAAGGGAAAAAGGAAGCGCTTACTGTATTAATTAAAGCAGACGATAAAGCCACTTATAAAAACGTAATTGACTTAATTGACGAACTGAACGTTTGTTTGATAGGTAAATATGCTGTTGTGGATATGATGCCTACTGAATTAGAATTATTAAACGCTACAAATAAATAATAACGATGGCGGGAAATACATTATTTAACAACTGGACAAATGTTATTGCTGATGCACGCAATGAACTGGTCTTTGAAAAGAAAAATAAAACCTACGGTGCCTACGATTTACGAAGAACGTATAACCGTACAGTTACCATAGCACTTATTATTACAAGCATTTCGTTTGTTGTCGCGGTTTGCTTTCCTATGATATTAGACTGGATAAAACAACAACAGGAAGAAGTGGTTGTGCCTATTGATAACACTATTGTTGATCTTACAGCCCCCCCTCCAATTGATGAAACCGAGCCACCACCACCACCACCGCCACCACCACCGGTGATGGAAACAGTGAAATTTACACCTCCTGTAGTTACTGATGAAGAAGTGATAGAAGAACCTCCACCTATACAAACAGAAGAAACTCCGCAGATCAGTACTGTGACCCAGGAAGGTACCGGTGACGAAGAAATTATTATTCCTGAAGCAAACACAGGCGTTGTAGAACCTGTAAAAGAAGAAATATTTACCATTGTGGAACAGATGCCTGAATTCCCGGGTGGAGCAGCAGCCATGATGAAATGGATAAAAGACAAGATTGAATCTATCGGTTATCCTCAAATGGAAAAAGAAGCCGGTATCTCAGGAACCTGTTATGTTACCTTTGTGGTTGATAAAGAAGGCAATGTTACTGATTCAAAAATTTTAAGAGGGGTTTCCGGTGGTCCCGGATACGATAAAGTTGCTCTACAGGTAGTTAAATCCATGCCAAAATGGAGTTCCGGCAAACAGAATGGTCGTGCAGTGTCTGTTCAATATAATTTGCCAATTAAATTTACAATACGATAATACACTCAACAAAATTTTAAATCCTAAATTCTAAAAATCAATACTGATATTAGAATTTAGGATTTAGTGTTTATAAACTAACTCATGTTTTTTGATAATAATTCAATAATTGATAAAATACGCTATTGTTTTAATTTTATAATGATAGCCTTCTATTTAATTATAGGGGGGCTGTTTTTATTTTCTGATGTTTTAATTCATATTTTTCCGGTATACAGAGAAGCCGTTGGGCTGATATTTATTATTTATGGCGCTTTCAGGCTTTATCTTTCCATTAAACGCAAAGGGAAAAAAGCAGGGGAAATTAAGAATTGGTAATTTCAATTTTTTAGTTCCGGGCTATTAGAAACTCTTTTAGCTCATTAAAATCAGGCTTTATTACAATACTTTTCTTTTTCCTGTTGAAAAGGTCGTTGACTGATTCCGGTATTTCAATAACCTCCATTCCGACAATAGTTTTTACCACATCATCAAACTTTACCGGATGCGCTGTTTCAAGCAGAATGCCCTTTTCCTGTTTTCAGCACCAACCATAAATACCCTCTGAAACCCTTGCTAAATCTATGGTAATTTTTAGAAACGGGTGCTGCAAGGTATATTTATGGTATGTTTATTCGAAAGTCCAAGAACCGTTCAGGATGTGTATCGGTGCAAATTATCTCTAAACAAGCAGGTAAATCAAAGGTTGTCAAAACTATTGGTAGTGTCGATGGTGAGCAACAAATTGCCATTTTAGTCCATCGAGCCAAGCAAGAAATAGCATCACTTCAAAAGCAAAAAACATTATTTGTTTTTGAAAAGGATGCGTTGATAGAAAGTTATTTGTCC
>JAHEXZ010000055.1 GCA_023251835.1 Bacteroidota bacterium
AATTTTTACTAACATATTGAAATTTGTTCAGCAAAATCCGCGTGCTTGTAAAATGAAAGAAAGTAATGGTAAATTATCGCTTTCATTTGAAAATATAAAATCTGTTGATGATGCGATTACCACGTTGAAACCAGTAATTACTGCAGAGTCAATTACTTCAATAACAACATAGATAACTATGTAAAAAACTCATTTCTTTCAAAAATTGTATTTTTTTCGGATGAAATCGAAAATTATTATAATTTTTTTCGGTTGTAACCGAAAATTATCATAAAATGTGGCTAACAACCAAACACCTCAATAGAATTAAGGGTTGTAACCTCAGCAACTTCCTCAAGACTACTATTTTTAATTTCTGCAATTTTTCTGGCTACTAACAACAAATAGTCGGGGTTATTGCGCTTGCCCCGATAGGGAGCAGGAGCTAAGTAGGGAGCATCTGTTTCTAATACTATGTGTTTTAAGTCAATCGCTTCTACTACTTTATCCAAACCTGAATTTTTAAATGTTACAACACCACCAATGCCCAATTTAAAGTTGCCTGCTGCTATTACCTGTTCTGCCTGCAGAACATTACCGCTGAAACAATGAAAAATTGCTTTTATATTATCGTGCTTAAACTCATTTACTATTTCCATTACTTCATCGAATGAATTACGTGAATGTATCACATAAGGAAGTTTGTATTGTTTGGCTAACTCAATTTGGGCTCTGAAAGCGTCCTGCTGTTGCTGAAAAAACGTTTTATCCCAATACAAATCAATCCCTATTTCGCCAATGGCAACAAATTTGCGTTTGCTTAACCAGTATCTTACTACTTGCAGTTCATGCTGGTAGGTAGCATTTACTGAGCAAGGGTGTAAACCCATCATTGCAAAACAGTTATCCGGAAATTGCTTTTCAACCTGATATAAGCCAGGAATTGAATCACTGTCAATATTCGGCATAAAAAAACGTTTTACACCGCTGTTGATGGCTTTTTCAATCAGTTCCGCTCTGTCTATGTCAAATTCCTTTGAATATAAATGAGTATGAGTATCAGTTAAAATCATAATACAAAATTACAAATTTGATTTATTATTATTTATACATGACATTAGTAATGGAAATCATTTTAATTTCTTTAAAATATACTAAATTTGTTAAGATTCAAACACTAAGATTCCAATATGCCTATTTATCACAAGCTGGGAAATATTCCTAATAAGCGACATGTCATTTTTAAAAAGCCCAACGGTGGTTATTATTATGAACAGTTGTTTGGTACCGAAGGTTTCAATGGTCATTCTTCCTTGTTGTACCATATACATCGCCCTACACAGGTAAAAGAAATTATTACCTCATACAGTGTAGCTCCTAAAATCGCTATCAATAAAAACATAAAATCCTTATTATTGCAGGGTTTCCAGGTTAAACCGGAAGATGATTTTATTGATAGTCGTAAACCAATGCTTGTAAACAACGACTGTATCATTGGTTTGGCGGCTCCACGTCATTCCATGAAAAATTATTTTTATAAGAATGCTGATGCTGATGAGTTGCTGTTTGTACATAAAGGCAAAGGAATATTACGGACCTTCATGGGCAACATACCATTTGAATATGGCGATTATCTGGTTATTCCAAGGGGTATGATTTACCAGATAGAATTTGAAAATACTGATAACCGTTTATTTTACGTAGAATCCCACTCTCCATTTTATACACCCGGACGTTACAAAAGCTCTTCAGGGCAACTATTGGAACATTCCCCTTTTTGTGAACGCGACTACAAACTGCCACAGAATATAGAAGTACACGATGAAAAAGGAGATTTTATCATTAAAATAAAAAAGGAGAACATGATTCATGAGCTGGAATACGCTACACATCCATTTGATGTAGTGGGTTGGGACGGCTATAATTTCCCTTACGGGTTCAGTATACATAATTTTGAACCTATTACCGGTCGTGTTCATCAACCACCACCAGTACATCAAACTTTTGAAACAGCTACCTTCGTAGTATGCTCTTTTGTTCCACGTTTATATGATTACCACCCAAAAGCTATTCCTGCGCCTTACAATCACAGCAACATTGATAGCGATGAAGTATTGTATTATGTAGATGGTGATTTTATGAGTCGGAATAATATCAAACAAGGACATATTACACTACATCCTAAAGGCATTCCTCATGGCCCTGCACCAGGGGCTATGGAACGCAGCATTGGCCAGAAAGAAACACAGGAGCTGGCAGTAATGGTGGATACATTTAAACCTTTGATGGTTACAGAAGATGCACTTGCCATTGATGATGGGCAGTATTATAAGAGTTGGGCGGAGTAAATTTTCCCTTAAATCAAAAAAAGCTACTCCTTTTCCCTGACCTTGAACGCGAAGGCTTTCCAATCAGTACTCCTAACAATCCTCTGGTAACTTCACGGAAAATAGTTTTTGCGACACCGCTGTTGGCAATACTTTTAATGGTATCACCAATAGCTGATGTTTTTTGTTCCATAGAATTTTCTGTTGCTGACGTTTCTTCCTCAACTTTCTCTTCGGCAGTAGCAATTTTTTTATTCAGCATCTCATAAGCGCTTTCACGGTCAACCTCTTCATTATATATTCTTGCAATAGCTGAATATGCTATCTGTTTATCCTGTTCAGCCGGAGTAAGCACATCCATGCGTGATTGTGGTGCACACATCATCGTATGTACGAGTGGTGTAGGGATACCTTTTTCGCTTAACACAGTAACCAGAGCTTCACCAATACCTAACTCTGTAATCAACTGGTCGGTTTGATAAAATTCTGTTGAAGGGAAATTCTCAGCTACCAATTTAATATCTTTTCTATCTTTAGCAGTAAATGCACGTAAAGCGTGCTGAATCTTGGTTCCAAGCTGACTTAATATCACATCAGGAATATCAGTAGGAGCCTGTGTACAAAAATAAATCCCTACTCCTTTACTTCTGATAAGCTTGATAATTGTTTCCAACTGCTGCATCAATACTTTAGAGGCTTCCTTAAAAATAAGATGAGCCTCATCAATGAATATCACCAGCTTAGGCTCTCCTTTATCCCCTGCTTCAGGAAACTTACTGTAGATTTCCGCTAACAGGCATAACATAAATGTTGAAAATAATTTTGGACGGTCTTGTATATCCACCAACCGTAATACATTGATAAATGCTTTGCCCTGATTATTTTTCTGCAAAAGGTCTTCTACCTCAAATGATTTTTCTCCAAAAAATTTATCTCCTCCCTGCTGTTCCAGCTCCAGCAATTTACGCATAATCACACCTGAAGAAGCAGGAGAAATACTTCCATAATTTTTTTCAATTTCTTTTTTTCCTTCCTCACCCGACAAGTGCTGAAGCACTGCACGCATATCTTTAATATCCAGCAAAGGCATTTTTTTATCATCACAATATTTGAAAACAATAGCTATTGCTCCTTCCTGGTTCTCGTTCAGCTCTAATATTTTGGAGAAAAGCACAGGTCCAAACTCAGATACGGTGGCTCTCAGCCGCACTCCTTTTTCGTTAGAAATGGTCATCAGTTCAACAGGATATTCGCCTGGATTCCATGGAACGTCTATTAAATCCATACGTTCTTTAATTTTTGGATTTTCGGCACCGGCTTTTGCAATACCACTGATATCTCCTTTAATGTCCATCAACAATACGTTTATTCCCTGTTCAGACAAGGCTTCAGCAAAACGTTGTATGGTTTTTGTTTTGCCGGTACCTGTAGCTCCTGCAATTAATCCGTGGCGGTTAACAGTACTCAGCGGAAGTTTTACCTGTATACCTATAGTGTTTTTTTTGTCATAAAGAGGCCCGCCTAATACAATACTTTTACCTGTGAATGAAAAAGCTGCCTGAATTTGTTCTTTGAATTTTTCTACTGACATAGTATTCCTTTTCTATTAGATTTTTTGCCCTACTGAATAATTGTCTTAATTGTACAATTGAATTTAATGTGCTTCTAACCAGTTTCTTCCTGTGCCCATTCCTATTTCTATAGGAACATTCAGTGCTGGTATTGCATTTTTCATACGGTTTTCGATGATTGCTTTTACTGCTTCCATTTCTTCGTTCCACACATCGAATATTAACTCGTCATGAACCTGTAGCAGCATCTTTGATTTTAAATTCTGAGTTTTAAAATCTTTATGAATATTTATCATTGCTATTTTAATCATATCGGCAGCACTGCCCTGTATGGGAGCATTAATTGCGTTACGTTCTGCAAAACCACGTACAGTGAAATTACCGGAATTAATATCGCGCAAATACCTTCTGCGTCCCATAACAGTTTCCACATACCCTTGTTCTCTTGCAATCTGTATACTCTCATCCATATATGCTTTGATGCGGGGATATTTTGCAAAATAATTTTCAATGATTTCAGCTGCTTCTTTACGCGGTATGTTCAAACGTTCCGAAAGGCCAAAAGCCGAGATGCCATAAATAATTCCAAAGTTGACCATCTTTGCATTTCTGCGCATATCAGAGGTTACTTCGTCTAAAGGCACATTGTATACCTTAGCTGCCGTAGCTTTGTGAATATCCTGCCCTGATTGAAATGCTTCAATCATTCCTTCATCTCTACTTAACCCTGCAATGATACGCAATTCTATTTGCGAGTAATCAGCAGAAAGCAAGGTGTAATTTTCATTACGCGCAGTAAAAGCTTTACGGATTTCTCTGCCTCTTTCGGTACGTATAGGAATATTTTGCAGATTAGGATTATCAGAACTCAAACGACCGGTAACGGCTACCACCTGGCTGTAAGATGTATGTACACGTCCAGTCAATGGATTAATAAGTTCCGGCAAAGTATCTATGTAGGTATTTTTTAATTTCACCAACTCCCGGTAATCTAATATTTTTCCAACTATATCATGTTTACTTACCAGTTTCACCAGCACATCTTCACCCGTTGCATACTGTCCGGTTTTAGTTTTTTTTGGTTTTTCAACAATACGTAATACTTTAAATAAAATATCTCCTACCTGCTTCGGTGAAGATACATTAAACGGTGAGCCAGCTAATTGCTGTATTTCAGCTTCTACTACTTCAATATCTTTTTGTAATGCTACTGATAATTCAGCCAACGCATTCTTATCTAATGTAATACCTTCAGCTTCCATATCTGCTAAAACAGCTATCAGAGGAACTTCTACCTCGTCAAACAATTTACCTGCATGAGCTTTGTCTAACATGGGCGCAAAGATGTTTTTCAACTGAAAAGTAACGTCTGCATCTTCGGCTGCATACTCTTTTATCTGCTCTAATGGAACACTGCGCATACCTAATTGTCCTTTCCCTTTTTTGCCAATTAATGTTTCAATAGGAACCGGAGAATAATTCAAATAGGTTTCAGAAAGAACATTCATATTATGTCGCATATCAGGCTGAATAAGAAAATGAGCTATCATAGTATCAAACAGTTTACCTTTCAGTTCAACAGAATAGCGTTTTAAAATTGCCATGTCGTACTTAATGTTCTGCCCGATTTTGATAATAGCATCGTTTTCAAATACAGGTTTAAACTCATTTATTAATTGAAGAGCTTCTGTAAAATTTTCAGGAAAAGGAATATAATACGCTTCTGCAGCCTTGTATGCAAACGACATTCCCACAAGCTCTGCCCGGTTAGCATCAATACCGGTTGTTTCAGTATCAAAACAAATTTCCTTCTGCCGGTAAAGTAAAGCGATCAGTTGTTCCCGCTTTTCTTTGGTATCTACTAAATGGTATAAATGTGGTACAGTATCTATTCTTGAAAGCGAGGTTCCCTGAGAAGGAACCGTTTCCGTTCCACTGGCGACAAGGCCTTCCACAAGAAGCTCCTGATCCATTGTCAACAGTTCATCACTTTCTGTGGTAAATAAATCTGTCTGGCCAGCATTTGCTTTTGCAATAATCTTTTTAGGTGTTGAAGGCTTGGGTATTTGTGCATTTTTCCCTTGGAGGATGGCTGGTGCAGAGTTTGTTAGCCCAAACTGTTCTGCTAATCTCCTGAATTCCAGCTCAGCAAACAATTCTCTTAATGCTTCTTTATTAGGTTCCTCATTTTCCAAAGACTTTTCATTGAATTCAATTGGTACATCACAAATGATGGTCGCCAGCTTTTTGGATAGAATTGCTTTGTCTGTATTTTGCTCTACTTTTTCTTTCAGCTTGCCTTTTAATTTATCAGTATTTTGTATCAGATTTTCTATACTGCCAAAATCTTTAACAAGTTGAATAGCTGTTTTCTCGCCTACCCCTGGAATTCCAGGAATATTATCCACCTTATCACCCATTAATCCTAATACATCAATCAGTTGACTAACATTTTGGATTTCCCATTTTGCACATACTTCTTTTACACCCAATATCTCTATTCCGTTACCTAAGCGTGCCGGCTTATAAATGAAAATATTATCAGAAACCAACTGTCCATAATCTTTATCAGGTGTCATCATATAGGTTGTATAACCATGCTGTTCCGCTTTTTTTGCAAGTGTTCCGATAACATCATCTGCTTCATAACCGTCAGAATATAATACCGGAATATTAAATCCTTCTACTAACTTAATAATATAGGGGATAGCAGCAGAAAGATCTTCGGGCATTGCCTCGCGTTGTGCCTTGTATTCAGCAAACTCTATATGTCGAACGGTAGGTTTGGCTGTATCAAATACCACTGCAATATGTGTAGGTTTTTCTTTTTTGAGTACTTCTACCAACGTATTTGTAAAGCCAAGTATTGCAGAAGTATTTAATCCTTTTGAATTGATGCGGTGGTTATTACTAAACGCAAAATAAGCCCGATAAATAAGTGCAAAAGCATCCAGTAAAAAAAGTTTTTTTGGATTTTCAGAAGTTATCTCAGCAGCCATCTTTTAATTTTAATATTTCTATAAAAATAACCTAAAAATTTAAATGTTTTACGATAAGAAAAGGATTATTATACTTTTTTAACTGGTATAAATTTTGCGAATAAAAATAATTGCATTTATTCCTTTCCGGGCTTATAATCACGAAATGCTATAGAAATAGTTTGTGTTGTACTTCGGCTGAATGAGTTTACAAAACATACAAACCCATTCAGCCGAAGTATAATTTGACCTTTTGCAAGTAAAATCCCCGGAGGGGCTTGAGTTTTACGATATTTTCTTAAAGAACCTCTGCCGTACTATTTTAATGCGTAACATCAGTTATTATAATGAGAATGTTTTCACTAAATTTGATATAATCAATCTATTTCCTTTGAAACCCGATTCACATCTCCTCTTTCTGCTTGTTGTTTCTCTGTGCATTACCAGTTGCAACAAATGCTCTCAGGAAAAAGTGAAACCAGTTGTTTTGGTTGCCAAACCTGAACGCATCAATGAGGAAGTATCGGAGCTGATTAAACAGCAATTGGAAGATATTGATACCACCAAAACACTTGTAATTGAAAATGACAGCCTACTGGCAATAAAATTTATTCTTGAATTTTATGAAAAAAATGATTTTACTGTTATCTGGTCTGATAAGGGCAAGTACAACCAGCCGGGCGATTCATTGTTTTCAATAATCAAAAATGCAGAAGACTATGGGCTTATACCAGATGATTACCACTATCATCGTATTAACAATCTTTTCAGGACTGAACGAGATAGTACTACAAAAAAATATGATGCTGTAAAAATTGCCAAAGCCGATATTCTTTTAACAGATGCTTTTTTCACTTTTGCTGTACATGTAAGCAAAGGCCGGTTGAATCCGGACAGCCTGACAAGGGAATGGAAAAGCTCACTGATAAAGATAAACTTAGTTGACTTATTGAATGATGCGAAAAAATGCAACACTATACATACAGTAATTGATACACTACAACCAAAAAATCAACAATACCACGCATTAAAAGAGGCTTTAAAAAATTTCCGACTTGAATTTAAAGATACGGACTGGGATAGCCTTGCTACACGAGAGTCAGATTCTGCTACTTTTAATGAACGTTTGAAAAAACGTCTGATAGCCAGCCACAATTATACTGAAACACCGGAAGATTTTGATTCTATCCGACTTGTAAATGCCATTAAAAATTTTCAATACCATCACCATTTGACAGAAGATGGAAAAGTGGGAAAACTAACCTTTAAGGCACTACAAAGCACTAAGAAGGATTACATTCATCAACTGGAAATGAATCTGGAACGCTGGAGGATGTGTGATTATCCATCTGACAAACGGTTTGTATGGGTGAATATCCCTAAGTATGAAATTCGTGTAATTGAAGATGATACTGTTGTGGTAGAATCACGCGTTATTGTGGGAGAACCGGAACATGAGACCCCCTTATTAAAAAGCACCATACGTTACTTTATTATATATCCGTACTGGAATGTGCCTTTTAGTATAGCCACAAAGGAAATTTTACCAATATTAAAACGTGATACTTCTTATCTGAGAAGAAAAAATTTTGATGTACTTAATGGAAGTGGCAATATTATAACCGATAAACCTATAAATTGGAAAAAGTACTCCAAAAACTATTTTCCATTTCGCTTACGCCAGCGCATGGGAGATGACAATTCGCTCGGTATTTTAAAGTTTAATTTTGAAAACAAGTACGGTGTATACCTGCATGATACAGATAGCCGCAGACTATTCAAACGTGAAATGAGGGCATTAAGTCACGGCTGTATACGCCTGGAGAAATACATGAATTTTGCCCGTTTTTTGATTCGTGATGACAGCGTCAACTATCCATTTGATTCACTTAAAATGGATTTATTGAAAGAAGAACAAAAGTATGTGTATGTAAGGCATCCTGTTCCAATCTATGTAAATTACTTTACTACAGAAGTAAATGAAGATGATGAGTTATTCTTTTTTATGGATATTTACAGAAGAGATGAAAAAATGTTGGAAGAATTAGGTCGCAAATAATCGAATTGATTCACACCTGAGCCTATCCTGGTATTCTGGCAATTTGCTTATCCATTGCTTTTATTTGTTTTACCAATTCTTCTGTTTTGGGTTTTAAAGCTTTTGCTTTGCGGAAATACTCTTTTGCTATCCTGTTTTGGTTACGCTGTATTTCTAATGAACACAATTGGAGGTAGGCTGTTGCTAAAGCTTCTTTATCATTAATACCTGCTTTTATAGCTTCCACTAAAGTCAAACGGGCTTCTTTTAGATTGCCTTTTTTAAGCTGTATAAATCCCAATTGAAGCAGGTTTTCGCCCTTCATATCACCAATGATAGACGATTTGGTATTTAAGCTCTTACGGATATTTTTCTCGGCAGTAGTTAAATCATCTGATGCCATAGCCAAATTACTTTGCAGCATGTAGTAACCTGAACGAACCGGTTTAAATAATAAACGTGGAAATTTTATTTTTTTTATGTAATAGGCGGCCTTTTCCACATCTCCTTCCGCCACAGCCTCCTGTACCAGGCGCATGGTACCAAGCATAAAATAAAGGAGTAAAGAAAAGGCTGCCAGTATATAACATATCCAGGCAGTTATTGCATCATCATATATATGGGCTAAAATACCCAGGCCTATTAACACAATACTAATGGGTAAACGATATAGAATGTAAAAACGTAATACTTGCTTCATAATGATTTTAAGAACAGAAAATTAATTACTCTCTTTTTAGAGCCTACTTAGAGACTCTTAAATTTGGAACACTAAATTAGTGCAAAATTGTCAGAGTTGGCAATTAACTTACGTTTTCTTGTAAATTTTTTTTATTTCAAGCATCTATTCCGTTTAGTATTTTATTCATCAGTATTTCCTGAGCAGATTTTATGTTATCTGATTCCTTTAACGACAGGCTGTTATTTTTATATAACGTTAAAGAAATATCCAATTCCTGGATATAACACATAATTAAATCATTAATAAGTCCCTCTTCTTTCAATATACCAATAGTGCCAGTAATTATATATTCTACAGATTGCGGGGCATCACAATTAATAATTCTTTCAATTTCTCCTTTTTTTAACTGAATCATAATTCCAATAACTTAAGTATATAAAATCAGCATACTAAATTCCTGATTCAAATTTATTCTATATTTATGTGAGTCTTTAGAGGATTCGATAATAGTTCATGTTAAATAGTTGGAACAAAAAAATTATAGGTTAACATTTGGCAAACCCAACAATTCCATAGAATAGTTTTCCTCACAATTGCTTAAATTTGTGTACTATGTATAAAATTCATCATTACGAAAATCTGCATATCCCTTTATGGTTATTGAAAGATACCTGCTGGATGCTTCAGTGGCGAGTATTTGGCATTACAATGATAGTTCCAACGGTAACGGTAGCGGCCATTATTGCTATAAAAAGCTGGCGTGAAAAAAATGATACATTCTGGATTAACCTTGCTGTATTATTTTGGATAATGGGAAATTCTTATTGGATGATATGCGAATTTTTTCATCATGAAGAAATAAAAGATTATGCTGGTTTTCCTTTTTTGGCAGGAGTAATAGCTGTTATTTACTTCTATAAAAAACGTTTATATGATGTAAAAAAAAATATTTATTAAGCACCATATACTAATGTTATGTCAATCCTCTTTTGTCGCAAAGCGTTTGACACTAATTATAATCTTGCATAATAAATAGGGCTTTTCTCCGAGAAAAATTTTTCACAATAATTAATATCTCCGTTCTTTAGAAACAAAAACCGGCTTTAAGAGAAGCCTTTCTTTTTTCCTTACAACATCTTTATATTTCGATTGCTGGTCTAATTGAGTTATCTCCTGGCTGGCAACTCTTTCCTCCCTTTTTTTGCGCCCTTTCTCCCTTTTCTGTTCGGCCTTTATTGCTGTTTCAGCCTGCTTTCTTGTTTCGGAAGGCCCGACCATTTGAGCTTTTGCTGATATTGATAAAACAAATACAAAAAGCAGCATAAAAAAATATTGAATGATTGTTTTCACAGTATTAAAATTGGATTTTTTTTATTTTTCATGAATCAATGTTACTCACAAAAATACAATGCCAACATAAAGACTATGGCATGCGAATTTAACACAGTTATACTTCGACTGAATGAGTTTGCAAAAACCAGTAAACTCATTTGCCCAGTATTAATGAATCTAACAGCCTTTGCTATCGCAAACGCAGCAGGATTCAGTATAAATTATTTTTTTAATGTTTTTGCTTTTTTACCCAAATGACTAATTTTTTTATATCTTTGCCGCAAATTCATAAGAGATACATGCAGATTCGATGACAAAAGACAATTCAACAGAACAAAAAATACTGGAAGCTGCAGAAGAAGTATTCCATGAAAAAGGGTACGATGGTGCCCGTATGCAGGAGATAGCCCAGCACGCAGGTATAAACAAAGGCCTGCTACATTATTACTTCCAAACCAAAGATAAATTGTTTGAAGCCATATTCAGTGTTGCCCTAAACAGAATGGTTTCAAGGGTGCATATTATTTTAGAAACGGAAGGAACATTGGAAGAAAAAATAGATTTGATTATTGATCAATACATGAACATTGTTTTAAAAAACCCTTCTTTGCCGCGTTTTGTAATTACTGAACTTAATAAAAATCCGGATCGTTTTATTGCACGACACATTAACAAAGATGCTAAAAATGCATTCTCTGCTTTTTTAATATCTGTACAAAAAGAAATTGACAAGGGTACTATCCGGCAGATTGATGCAAGGCAACTGCTAATGAATATGATATCACTTATTATATTTCCATTCATAGGCCGTCCTATCATGCAGGTATTTTTTGGTGCCAACAATGAAGAATTTAAAAAACTGTTAGGTGAACGAAGGGAGCATATAAAAATATTCATTAAAAACGCTATAAAAAAATAATTTTTTTGAACGTAATTTACCCGTACAGGTAATATTTATTTAATACAAAATATAAATAAAATGAGAGCCTTGTTTAATTTTTGTTTTCTGTTGTTCTTAGGTTTTGAAATCCCTGGCCAAAACCTAAAATCATTAACAATCGAGGATTGTTATATACTATCTAAACAATATTATCCACTAACAAAACAAAGAGAACTGATTGAAAAGAGCAGGGATTATTCCATAGAAAATGCTTCTAAAGGCTATTTGCCCCAAATAAATATTGGAGGGCAGGCTACCTATCAATCTGACGTAACAAAGATCCCCATAACACTTCCCAATACCACAATTAAAACATTAAGCCAGGATCAGTACAAGTTATATGGTGAGATAAATCAGCCATTGACAGATGCTTTTATTATCAGAGAGCAAAAAGAACTTATAACTTCCAATGCCACAATCGAAGAACAAAAAACAGAAGTAGAATTATATAAGTTAAAAGATCGTATCAATCAATTATTTTTTGGCGCAATATTGATGGAAGAGCAGTTAAGACAAGTTGAATTACTGAGAAAAGATATTCAGAGTGGAATGGATAAAATAAATGCAGCACTTGCCAACGGTACTGCATTAAAAAGTAACATTGATGTGTTAAAATCGGAATTATTAAAAACCGATCAACGTAGTATAGAACTGAAATCAAGCCGAAAAGCATATATAGAAATGCTCGGACTGCTTATTAATCAAACACTCAGCGAAACGATAACCCTTGAAAGGCCACAAAGTAAGGTTCCATTACAAGGCATTTCCAGGCCTGAAGTAGCCTTATTTGACCAGCAGGCAAAAATTTTTGAAAGTCAGGATAAATTATTGATAGCAAAAAATTTTCCACGCGTATCCTTGTTTTTTCAGGAAGGTTATGGAAAACCAGGTCTAAATATGCTTAGTAATAATTTCGATTTTTATTACATCGGTGGTATACGCTTCAACTGGGCCTTGTCCTCCTTTTATACTTTTAAAAAAGAACGAATGTTATTAAATGTAAACCAAAATATATTGAATATACAAAAAGAAACATTTTTATTCAACACAACTATTACTTTACAACAACAAAGCAATGAGATTATAAGATTGCAGGAGCTGATAAAGCTGGATACAGACATAATTTTACTGCGTTCAAATATTAAAAATGTAGCTAACACACAGTTAGAAAACGGTATTATAACAGCTAACGACTATCTGCGCGAAGTGAATGCAGAAGATCAATCAAAACAAAACCTGCTGCTGCACCAGATACAGCTATTATCAGCCCAATACAATTATCAGACAACGGCAGGAAATTAAAAAACAGTACACAAAAAAATTAATTTATTATGAGAGCACTAACAATTACAACACTCACAATAGCTGTAGTATTGACCTCCTGCACAAACAAAAATAGTTTCGATGCATCCGGAACATTTGAGGCAGAAGAAATCATTATAGCTTCTGAAGCTTCAGGAATGATTAAACAGTTTAACATTACTGACGGTGATGAATTAAAAGCCAATCAGCCTATAGGATTTGTAGACAGCACTCAGTTGTATTTGAAGAAAAAACAGTTGGAGGCACAAATACATGCAGCACTCAGCAAAAGGCCTGATATTTCAGCACAAACCGCTTCTATACAGGAACAGTTAAAAGCGACCGAAAAAGAACAACAACGGATAAATAAGTTGGTAAAAGCGGAAGCTGCCACACAAAAACAATTAGATGATATAAATGCACAAATAGAAGTATTAAAAAAGCAATTAGAAGCACTGCAATCCATATTATCCACTTCATCCGAAGGAATTGTTCAGGAAACAATGCCTTTAAAAATACAAATAGAGCAGGTAAATGATCAACTCGTAAAATGCCGTATTATTAATCCAATTAACGGAACCGTACTGGCAAAATATGCAGAAGCAAACGAAATAACAGCTCCGGGAAAACCTTTATATAAAATAGCAGATTTATCAAACCTTATATTACGCGCCTATGTCTCAGGAAACCAGCTTTCACAAATCAAGCTGGGACAAAAGATAAAAATTTATACAGACAATAGTAATGATGGCTACAAAGAACAGGAAGGTACAATAACATGGATCAGCGATAAAGCCGAATTTACTCCTAAAACAATTCAGACAAAGGATGAAAGGGTAAACTTAGTATATGCTATGAAAGTGCTTGTTAAAAATGATGGTTTCTTAAAAATAGGCATGTATGCCGAAATCAAATTCTGACTGCCGTTATAAACTTATTATCAGGATAAATGGTTCAGCTTAACAATATCAGTAAAACTTACAACAAAGGGAGTACATTGGCTGTAGATAATGTTTCTTTTTCTGTAGATAAAGGAGAGTTATTTGGCCTGATTGGCCCTGATGGTGCAGGCAAAACAAGCATCTTCAGAATACTTACCACACTTTTGCTGCCGGACACCGGAACAGCAAGTGTTACAGGATTAGATATTATAAAAGATTATAAAGCCATCCGAAACGGTGTAGGATATATGCCAGGCAGGTTTTCATTATATCAGGATTTAACAGTAGAAGAAAATCTTAATTTCTTTGCGACTCTTTTTAATACTACTATTCGTGAAAATTATGAGTTGATAAAGGATATTTATATACAGATAGAGCCTTTTAAAACACGGAGAGCAGGAAAGCTTTCCGGTGGCATGAAACAGAAACTGGCTCTTTGTTGTGCACTCATCCATAAGCCAACCGTTTTATTCTTAGATGAACCTACCACCGGGGTAGATGCCGTTTCCCGAAAAGAATTTTGGGAAATGCTAAAACGCCTTAAAGAACAAGGAATAACTATACTTGTATCTACTCCATATATGGATGAAGCAACGCTTTGCGACAGGATTGCATTGATTCAAACCGGGAAAATATTATCCATTGATACACCTGAAAAAATTATAAAACAGTTTCAGGAGCAGCTTTATGCAGTTAAATCAGGGAATATGTACAAGCTATTAAATGATTTGAAGAGGTATGAATATATTTCCAGTTGTTACCCTTTTGGAGAGTTTTTTCATGTATTATTTAAAAACAATGTTCATAATATTAAAACAGAAGTAATGAACTATCTTAAAAGCAAAGGACATGAGCAGTTGGAAATGCACTCCATACCACCAACAATAGAAGATTGTTTTATTAAATTAATGACTCACTAAATAATCCGGTTGAAACAAAGAAAATGACAACAACTGTTATAAAAACAGAGAATCTGACTAAACGTTTTGGTGATTTCATTGCCGTTGACAAGATATCATTTGAAGTTCATCCGGGCGAAATATTTGGTTTTCTGGGTGCAAACGGAGCTGGTAAAACAACAGCTATGCGTATGTTGTGCGGGCTTTCCATACCTTCTAATGGTTTTGCAACCGTTGCAGGCTATGATGTATATAAAGAAACCGAACAAATAAAAAAAAGCATTGGCTATATGAGTCAGAAATTTTCTCTTTATGAAGACCTCACTGTTACAGAAAACATACATTTTTTTGGTGGTATATATGGATTATCTGATAAACAAATAAAAGAGAAAAGCACTGAACTGATACAAAAACTGGAGTTGGAAGATCAGACTAAAAAACTTGTAAAAACATTGCCATTGGGCTGGAAGCAGAAACTTGCATTCTCAGTTGCAATTATCCATCAACCACAAATTGTTTTCCTGGATGAACCTACAGGAGGTGTTGACCCTGTTACAAGAAGACAATTCTGGGATTTGATTTATGATGCGGCTGATAAAGGAATTACTGTATTTGTTACTACACATTATATGGATGAAGCAGAATACTGTCACCGTGTTTCAATAATGGTAGATGGGAGTATAAAAGCGCTTGATTCACCATCTGCTCTGAAAAAACAATTTTCAGCTGACTCTATGGATAAAGTATTTTATGAGCTTGCCAGAGGAGCAAAAAGAAGTGATAATTGAGCAAAAAATGAAACAGTTTATCACATTTGTTAAAAAAGAATTTTATCATGTTTTTCGCGACAGAAAAACACTATTGATGCTTTTTGGGTTGCCCGTTGTTCAAATAGTTCTTTTCGGTTTTGCTTTAACCAACGAAATAAAAAATACTAAAGTTGTTATTCTGGATTACGCAAAAGATGAGGCATCCGGTAGTATCATCAATAAAATTGAGGCAAGCAGCTATTTTGAAATTGAGCACTCCTTGTTAAGCCATGAAGAGATAGAAAGGGCATTTAAACAAGGAACAATAAAGCTGGCTATAGTATTTCCGGTAAATTTCAATAATGATTTATTGCATTTAAACAAATCACAAATTCAGATTATTGCAGACGCTTCCGATCCTAATACCGCTAACACCTTAATTAGTTTTACTACATCTATTATCAGTGACTACCAAAAGGAATTAATGCAAATCAATGCTCTTCCTTATCTTATTATACCGAAAATACGTATGCTGTACAATCCTGAATTAAAAGGCGCACCAAATTTTGTTCCCGGTGTAATGGCACTCGTACTTACGCTGATATGCGTAATGATGACTTCAGTTGCCATCGTAAAAGAAAAAGAAAAAGGAACAATGGAAATTCTGCTCGTATCTCCTTTTAAACCAATTCTTGTTATTCTCTCAAAAGCAATCCCCTACCTTTTAATTTCTTTTGTAAATGTCAGCGTAATTTTATTGTTGAGCGTTTTTATTCTGGATATGCCTATTAATGGAAGTATCGTATTACTTTTTGCTGAAAGCACATTACTGATTATCACGGCACTCTCATTGGGACTTTTTATTTCAACTGTAACCGATTCGCAGCAAACGGCCATGATGTTGTCAATGATGGGAATGATGCTGCCTACCACCTTGTTTTCAGGTTTTATGTTCCCAATAGAAAACATGCCTGTAGCTTTGCAGTTAATTTCTAACATAGTTCCGGCAAAGTGGTACTATATTATTGTAAAATCAATAATGATAAAAGGCTTAGGGTTTTCCGGTGTATGGAAGGAAACGCTTATTCTAACAGCAATGACAGTGTTTTTAATGATTATAAGCCTGAAAAAATTTAAAACCCGATTAGAATGAGAACAATAAAACTATTGCTACAAAAAGAATTCAGGCAAATATTCAGAAATAAAACTCTGCTGCCTTTAATCTTTATTGTACCCTTGGTACAGTTGTTAATATTACCACTGGCCGCGGATTATGAAATAAAAAATATATCTATTTCAGTAGTTGATCATGATCATTCAACGTATTCAAGAAATCTGATTACAACCATTATCTCATCCGGTTATTTCAGGTTGGCAGGGTATGACCCTTCTTATAATGCCGCTATTCATAAAGTAGAACATGATAAAGCTGACCTAATCCTGGAAATACCTGCCGGTTTTGAAAAAACATTGGTGCGTGAAAGCCTGGAGCAGCTTTTTATTGCGGTGAATGCAATTAATGGTGTAAAAGCAAATATAGGTGGTGCATATCTGAGTAGTATTATAAATAATTATAATGCCGACCTCCGTGCTCAATGGATTCAGCCTGTTCGCTTTAACTCCGCTCCCATCATTGAAATTACAACATCTAACTGGTTCAATCCTTTTATGAATTATAATCTTTTTATGGTTCCCGGAATTTTAGCTATACTTATCACAATGGTAGGCGGTTATATGTGTGCTCTCAATATTGTAAAAGAAAAAGAAATAGGAACCATTGAACAAATCAATGTAACACCAATAAAAAAATACCACTTTATTCTTGGTAAGCTAATTCCTTTTTGGGTCATCGGCATAGTTGTATTTACTTTCGGGTTATTCATTATAGGCAGGCTTATCTATGGTATTATTCCGGCTGGGAGTATCCTATTGCTATATGCTTTCCTTTCTATATATCTTGTAGCACTTTTAGGCTTTGGTCTGCTTATTTCTACTTATTCGGAGACCCAACAGCAAGCTATGTCAATCGCTTTTTTCTTTGTTATGATTTTTATTATGATGAGCGGCTTGTTCACCTCTATTGACAGTATGCCCTTATGGGCAAAAACAATTGCAAACCTAAACCCGGTTACCTATTTTATAGAAGTAATGCGGATGATTGTATTAAAAGGAAGCGGGTTTGATGACATCAAGCTCCATTTTCTGATTATAGGAATATTCGCCATTTTTCTGAATGGCTGGGCTGTTATGAATTATAAAAAAACAAGCTGACAAAAAATAGCTCATCTATATCTCCTTACCCGGAGTGGTATTTTTCTTACCTGCCATGTGAATTGAATTCACGAAACACCATAATTTATTGTTTTTACTAAAGCGGATGAACAGATTCGTTTATATTTGTGCTCTGAATGAGAACAACACCTGACGAAAAAAGGACAGCAACTATTTCCCCCACATCTACATCAAAATTTTCATCTTACCAGGTATTAGTAATAGTTATTCTTGCGCTTACTCAATTTACGGTAGTTCTTGATTTTATGGTTATGTCGCCTTTGGGAGATATACTGATGAAATCAATGTCATTAAGCACCACTCAATTTGGTTTGGCGGTATCTGCCTACGCTATAAGTGCAGGTATCTCCGGTTTACTTACAGCAGGTTTTGCCGATCGTTTTGACCGGAAAAAACTGTTATTGTTTTTTTATGTTGGATTTATCATAGGAACTCTGTTTTGTAGTTTATCCGGCTCTTATCCCATGCTTATAGCAGCCCGCATTGTTACAGGAATATTCGGAGGAGTGATGGGCTCAATAAGCATGGCCATTGTAGCAGACCTGTTTCCGCTCGAACAACGAGGCCGTGTAATGGGATTTATGCAGATGGGGTTCGGAGCCAGCCAGGTACTTGGAATACCAATAAGCTTATACCTTGCAAATATGTGGAATTGGCAAATGCCGTTTTTGATGATTGTTGGTATGGCAATAATTATATGGGTAATCATCGCATTAAAAATACAACCAGTTACTAAACATCTTGAGGTAAAAACAGAGCGTAATGCTTTTAAACATTTATGGCATACCATAGCCAAACATAATTACCGCATAGGTTTTTTGTCTACCGCATTATTGTCATTAGGCGGATTTATGATGATGCCCTGGGGAAGCGCATTTGCCATCAACAACCTGCATGTTACAACCGAACAACTACCTGTTTTATTTATGTTTTCAGGAGTTTGCTCTTTATTAATAATGCCCGTTATAGGTAAAGTAAGCGACAAAATTGATAAACTGAAATTGTTTGCAATGGCATCGGTATGGATGATAGTGGTAGTAGTAATATATACAAACCTCACACCTGTTCCTTTATGGGTTGTTATACTCACAAATGTTGCATTAATGATCGGTATTATGAGCCGTATGGTTCCTGCTATGGCATTGGTTTCTGCACTCCCTGAAATGCAGGACCGCGGGGCATTCATGAGTGTTAACGCATCATTACAGCAAATTGCAGGGGGAATAGCTGCTGCTATTGGTGGTATGATTGTTGTTCAAAAAGACAAATTCAGCCCTCTCGAACATTACAATACGCTTGGCTACTTAATTATAATTATTTCCCTGGCAGGCATTTTTATGCTGTTTCGTGTAAGTAAACTGATAAAAAAATAGTCCTGAAATAAATAGTGTATGTTACCATCACTATTTCAATAATAGAGCATTAACAGCAACTCTGTAATAAAGCCCAGTATGAATCCAGTATATATCTGAGATGGTGTGTGCATACCAAGCTTCAGTCGTGAATAGCCTACTATACCTGACAATAAAAGAAGAAACATTAGCAGCAGAACCATATCAAGCTGTAACCTGTAAATTATTCCCAAAGTAGCACCGGCAGTACCCCCAATACCAATAGTATGTGCGCTTATTTTCCACTTAAAACTGATAAATAATGCAAGCAATACAGAAATACCTGCTCCCAGAATAACTATTTTAAAAATAGCTGGAAAACCGGCATTATAGAACAAATAAAACAAAGCAAAATAATAGAGCGCTGTGCTTGTGTATGGCAGTAAACGTTCATTTCCTGTAGTCATCTCGAGGCTTTTGATACGTCCTGTTTTTAATAAAATAAAAACATTAATACCGGGTAGCAAAAATGTAAAAATGAATGTTATACCCAGAATGACCAATTTTACATCAGGCGCAGTAAAAGTGGAAATATAATTATTCGTAAAAAAAATAAGTGCAAAACCATAAGTAGGCATCAACAGCGGATGAAGTGCATAAGATATAAATTTGGCAATACGGGTTTCCAAAAATACTTTAGTTTATGGTTATGCTTTTAAAGTTTAAGGTTGATGCTTAAGATTTGGACCAGGATAGCTATCGGGTTTTTAATTTCGATTATAATTCTTTCCTCAGACGTGCAACGGGTATATCCAATTGCTCACGATATTTAGCAATTGTCCTTCGTGCAATATTGTATCCTTTTTCTTTCAAAATTTTTGCCAGCTTATCATCAGTTAAGGGCTTTTTCTTGCTTTCCGCTTCAATACAATCCTTAAGAATTTTCTTGACTTCACGTGTTGATACCTCTTCCCCACTGTCTGTAGAAAGAGATTCACTGAAAAAGGATTTTAACAAAAACGTGCCAAAAGAAGTTTGTACATATTTGCTGTTTGCCACACGCGATATGGTTGAAATATCGAGCCCTACTTTTTCTGCGATATCCTTCAGAATCATTGGTTTTAGAAGCGTTTCATCACCTTCTAAAAAATATCCATGCTGGTATTCTATAATTGCATTCATTGTATACAGCAGTGTGTGGCCTCGCTGCTGAATAGCATCAATGAACCATTTGGCTCCGTCTAATTTTTGCTTTACAAACATAGAGGCTTCCTTGCTGCCTTTGTCTTTTTCTTTGGAATACTCTTCCAGCATCTTGCTATAGGCTTTATTAATACGCAAATCGGGAGAATTTCTTGAGTTAAGCGTAAGCTGCAACTCTCCATCTTCATTTGTAATTATAAAATCAGCCACTACCTGCTGAAAACTTTTTTGCCCATCCGCCATTGAATTGCCGGGACGTGGGTTCAATTTCAGAATTTCGTGAACTACCTCTTTCAATGTATCATCGTCAATCTCCAGCTTTTTTAAAATTTTATCGTAGTGTTTTTTGGAAAACTCTTCCATTTGCTCATCCACCACTTTGATGGCAAGTTCAACAATTGGTGTATGTTCCCTGCGGTGTAACTGGATAAGCAAACATTCCCGCAAATCACGTGCACCAACCCCTGCAGGATCAA
Organism: Bacteroidota bacterium; assembly: GCA_023251835.1. GTDB lineage: Bacteria > Bacteroidota > Bacteroidia > 2-12-FULL-35-15 > 2-12-FULL-35-15 > 2-12-FULL-35-15. Next base: position 21,041 of record JAHEXZ010000055.1, read on the forward strand.
ACTCCTGGATTACTTTCAGCAATTCTGCCAATTCCGATTCTGAAGTATCTATGTTTTGTGAAAAAGCAATATCGTCCACTATTGATGCAAGATCTCTGCGTAAATAACCATCGTCATCTAAATTACCAATAATATAATCTGCAATCTGGTATTGGCGGTCATCAAGGTCTTTCAGCCCCAACTGACTTTCTAAAATATCCTGGAATGTAAAGCCAACTGAAAAAGGAATTTCCTTCCGTTCTTCGTCAGGGCTGGTATTGTTTGCTTTTAATTTATAGGACGAACCTTCATCTTCATCCATGTAATCGCTTATGCTGAAGTCGTCACGCTTATTCTCTTCTTCTTTAGAAACATCCTCATAATTTTCATCTTCAAAATCATTAGTAGTTTCCTCATCCGTTTCCTGGCCTTCCTCTAAAGCCGGGTTTAGCTCTATCTCCTCCTTTATCCTTTGTTCCAAAGCAATAGTTGGCAACTGCAACAATTTCATCAGTTGAATTTGCTGTGGCGACAGTTTTTGAAGCAACTTTTGCGTTTGTATCTGCTTTAACATAATCTTCTCTATTGATTATATACAAAAATAAAAAATATTTGGCAGATTTCCTGAAGAAACCAAATAAGATATGTATCAAAAAATAGCTCTTCATACATACTATTCCGGACAAGCATAACAGAAAATGCACGCAATAAAAATTATTATGGTTGTGCAATTGCTGTTATCCTTGCTCCAATGAAGAACCAATGTTCATTGGCACAATGCAATTATCTACTAAAAACGTTAATAACGAACAGGATTTTATATAAGAAATAGAGTTCAAAAACTTTCCGGAAGTCATTCAAGGATATTCAACAAATTCTTAAAACCTTAATTTATACAACGTTCAACAACCCATTCTATATATTTAAAATACAACACTTTATGATTAAATTATAACAAAATTATATGCTCATTTTCCGCTTCTGACCTCAAAAATTCGTACCTTTGTCGGCAAAAAAGATAAAAAAATTAACTAAAAACTTAAAATTAATGGCATTTGAATTACCCAAATTAACGTATGCATACAATGCACTAGAGCCTCATATCGATGCTCGTACAATGGAAATACACCATACCAAACATCATCAGGCATATATAACCAACTTAAACAATGCAATTGCCGGTACTGATGCCGAAAAGCTTAGCATTGAAGATATTTGTAAAAATATCTCCAAATACCCTATAGCTATACGTAATAATGGTGGTGGGCATTACAACCACACTTTGTTTTGGACACTCATGGCTCCGAATGCCGGTGGCCAACCAACAGGAGAGCTTGCTACTGCTATAAATACAGCTTTTGGCTCTTTTGATGAACTTAAAAAACAATTTGCTGCTGCTGCTACAGGCCGCTTTGGTTCAGGCTGGGCATGGCTGATTGTAAAAGATGGAAAACTGGCAATCACCTCTACCCCTAATCAGGATAACCCATTAATGGATATTGCTGAAACCAAAGGAACACCAGTGCTTGGACTTGATGTATGGGAACATGCATATTATTTGCATTACCAAAACAGACGTCCTGATTATATTACAGCCTTTTGGAATGTAGTTAACTGGAAAGAAGCTTCCATACTATATACTACAGCAATGTCAAAATTGTTGAAAGAAGCAAAATAGTTATGCAGAAATGATAATAAAGAGGGTGAGTTCAGCTCATCCTCTTTTGTTTTTGATGATGAAAAATATTTTTATAATAACATTACTATTGACAAAGGTTGTTTGTCACGCTTCAAACAAAGTAATAATTCCGGCTATTACAAAACCAAATGTTATAACAATAACTTTAAAGGAATTCTCAATTGCTGACACAAGCCTCAAACTGCTTATAACAGATACAACTCATCAACTGACAGTAAACAAAATAATAATTATACCAGACAAGCCACTCAAAAAAAGACTTGTAACCGGATTTCTTGCTTTTCCTTTCCCCTTAGGCTTTTTGGGCACACATCGCATTATGCTGGGTACCAAACCCTGGGTTCCGGTAGTTTATATTGCTACATTTGGCGGCTGTTTTGGACTTCTCCCTCTTGTTGATTTCTGTGTACTGCTCTTTAGCGATGATATAGAACAATATGAAAACAATCCCAATATCTTTATGTGGATTAAGTAATTGGGAGCTGGAGTTGGGAGTCCGGAGTCGGAGGGCATGGTAATTTTAACAATTAATCTATCCACAAACGGTCTGTTGGTAAGTAATACAACAACTTGGCAATTGAAATAATTTTAGCATTTGTAATTCGTTAGAATTCGTAATTCGTATATGAAAGTAGGTTTATTTTTTGGTTCCTTCAATCCTGTTCATATAGGACACATGGTGCTGGCAAACTATATGCTGGAATATACCGATCTTAAACGTGTCTGGTTTATTGTTTCACCCCATAACCCTCTGAAGAAAAAAAACAGCTTATTAGATGAGAAACACCGTTTACAGCTTGTTAAGCTGGCTATCGGAGATAATAATCGTCTAAAAGGCAGTGATATTGAATTTAAGCTCCCCCAACCCTCCTACACTATTGTTACTTTAGCTTACCTGAAAGAAAAATACCCGGAACATGAATTTGTTCTTATCATGGGGGCCGACAACCTTGGAAATTTTCACAAATGGAAAAATTATGAGGAGATATTAAAACACTATCAGTTATATGTTTATCCCCGTCCAGATACTGAAAACAGCATATTTCACAATCACCCTCAGGTAAAATTGGTGAATGCTCCCCTGATGCAAATTTCATCCACAGAGATACGCCAGGCTATTCACGATAAAAAAGATGTACGTTATTACATGCCTGAAGCCGTATGGAATTATATAAAAGAAATGCACTTTTATGAGAAATAAGTTAATGCAATCCACCCTGTTCATCCTCTTGACTATAAACTATTTTTGAACCTGGAACAGAGTATGTGAAAGTTCCTCTTTGCACCCGTATGTGGTGCAATGCCGATGGAATTACAAAAAATTGTTTACTTTTATTTTGTTATTTTTAATAATCATAACTATACTGAGCGAATGAGTTTGTAAGTTTGCATTCGGCCGAAGTATATACTGTGTGTGCCCGGTATAGTTGTTCTGCGTTAAAAATTCTAATACCATTTGGAACACAATCATGAAAAAACTAATTCTGATTTCCGCAATTCTACTACTCCCTTCACTTTTAGCAATAGTGGCTGGTAACAGTTCCTTTTCAGAGAGAGCCGGAGGGGCTTGCTTTGCTCAAGTTCCTCCCGAAGGAATAAATTATCAGGCGGTGGCAAGAGATAATTCAGGAACGGCTATTTCCAATGCATATTTGAAGGTTCGATTTACCATTAGAGAGTTGACAGCCTTCGGTACTGTTGTATTTAGAGAGATACATGAGGATACTACCAATTTATATGGCTTATTTACTTTAGTAATAGGTAAGGGTACGCTTGTTTCAACAGATTCTTTTTCGGCTATTAACTGGGAGAATGGAAGTAAATATTTGGAAGTAGAAATAGATACCCTTGGTGGAACAAGTTTTATTTCTATGGGAACAACTCAAATGATGAGCGTTCCGTATGCCTTGTATGCAAAAAAAAGCGGAACACAAGCTACCACTGGTAGCACAGGATTAACAGGAAGCACTGGTTCAACCGGAGCTACAGGCAGTATAGGTGCTACTGGATGGAGCGGTTCAACTGGTACAGCCGGGACTACTGGTTCAACCGGAGCTACCGGTGCAGACGGAGCTTTAAACGCATGGTCACTCACTGGTAATGTGGGTACCAACGGGGGGATTAATTTTATTGGTAGTAGCGATAATGTATCACTTAGATTCAGAACCAATAATACAGAAAAAATGATTATTGATTCATTGGGAAAAGTAGGAATAGGAACTGCCTCCCCAAACACAAGAGTTGATATATCAGGCGATGTTGCAACCAGGGAATCTAATATTACCGTATCTGGAAATTCAAATAATATAGCCATCGGCAATTCTACTTTTATCAGGATAACCGGCCCAACTGCAAATTTTGATGTTACCGGTTTTGCAGGTGGAGTTGATGGAAAAATATTAATTGTGGCCAACTATACGAATTATTCAATGATTCTGAGATATCTCGATTCAGCTTCATTACCTATTAATCAATTAATTTTAAATGGTAGCGTGGATATAACTATAAATAAAAACGGAGGTGCCATTTTCATTTACAGCGCAGCAATAGGTAAATGGTTTCTGGTTGGGAATTCCAAGCCTTAATTTTTAGCTTTTTATCAGCGAGATTCCATTTTTGCGGGCTTTTGGCGAAGCTAAAATTGGCACATAGTGATAAAAAAACAGGCTGTCAAAGGAAATCCAATTTTCTTTTTATATCTTCGCATAACAAAATGAAAACTATTCAAAAAATAGCAGCCCTCTTTTTATCGGTAATTTTTCTGTTGTTCAGCTTTGGTTTTACCATAAACAAAATGGTGTGTTTGAAAAGCGGTAAAATGAAAGTGTCGTTGAGCAACATAAAAGATTGTTGCTCAATGGAAAGTAAAACTGCTATACCTGTTGTAAAAGCACACTGTTGTGATATAAATTCTACTGCTTTTCATCTGAACGATTATAATCCTTCACAACAGTACTCAATGCCGGTTGTTGTTCACTATACGTTGCCTTTAAATCAGAAAGAAATCAGTTTCGGTTATTATTGGGATAAAACGCTGAAATTAATTGCTGCCAACCTTCCTCCTCCCATTTATGGGAAACAATTGCTCTCTTTCATCTCTGTATTTGTCATTTGATTTATTGATAAAGTAAAGTGTGTATCCGAATACACTTTACTAATTTTCTTCGGCCAACTTTTCGAAAAAACTTATTTATCAATTAAACACAAATGATTCGACTATTCTATCTGATGCTATTTGTTATATCTACCAACAGTATCTATTCACAGCATATCACCGGAAAAGTTTTTGGAACAACAGATAAAGGAACCAGAGAGCCGCTTCCCGGTGCTAATATATACTGGCAGGGAACAACAACAGGTACTTCTACTGATTCTGTAGGAATATTTCATTTAACCACTCCCGCAATATTACCGGCAAAACTTATAATAAGTATGCTGGGTTATACAAGTGATACAATCATAGTAAAGGAATCGCCACATAAAGCATTTGAAATAGTCCTTAAAAACACTATTTCGCTAAAAGAAGTAACTGTAGAAACACGACAAAATACTACGCTTTATTCTACTTTTAATCCAATTAATACCGAAGTAATTAGTGGTAAAGAATTGCTAAAGGCTGCTTGCTGCAATTTATCGGAGAGTTTTACTACCAATGCTTCTGTTGACATTGCTTTTACAGATGCTGTTTCAGGTGCAAAAAAAATTCAGATGCTGGGACTGGATGGTATTTATACACAGATATTATCAGAAAATATGCCCATGCTGCGTGGACTTTCTGCGGCATACGGACTAAATTACATCCCAGGTACATGGATTGAAAATATAATGGTTACAAAAGGTACAGGCTCTGTTGTTAATGGTTATGAAAGCATTTCAGGCCAGATCAATCTTGAATTTCTAAAACCAAAAGAACAGAAAGCTCCCTTATTTATTAACATATATGGCAATCATAAAAGCAGAGCCGAAGTCAATGTACATATTACACCCAAAATAAACGAAAAGTGGGGAACACTTTTATTCCTGCATGCCAGCGATTTAAGTATGAAAAATGATATGAATAAGGATTCTTTTTTAGATATGCCCTTAACCCGCCAATATAATGTTTTTAACAGGTGGAACTACCACAACCAGAAAAATTTTCAGGCACAGTTTGGTGTAAAAGCATTACTGGAAACCAGGCAAGCGGGCCAAACAAGTTTCAATTATAAAAATGATTTTGGCACCACCAATGCGTATGGTGTTGGTATTAATACCAAAGCCCTGGAATACTTTTCAAAAACGGGGTTTATGTTTCCATCTATGCCCTATAAAAGTATTGGCATACAAACATCAGGCAAATGGCAACAACGTGATATGTACTTTGGTTTGAGAAAGTATAAAGGAGAACAAAAAAATTTCTATGCAAATATCATCTATGCAAACATTATTAATACAACCAATCACAAATACAAATTAGGAGCAAGTTACCTTTTTGATGATTATGCAGAAAAATACAATGATTCTTCCTTTGCCCGTACTGAAAGTGTTCCGGGTATCTTTGCAGAATATACATATACACATTCCGATAACTTTTCCTTAGTTACAGGTATCCGTGCTGATTATCATAACCTGTTTGGAATGCAATACACACCACGTGTTCACATGCGTTATAATATTACTAAATCCGGCACTTTGCGTTTATCTGCCGGAAGAGGTTTCAGAGTGGCCAACATCTTTGTAGAAAACCAATCGGTATTTGCCAGTTCCAGACAAGTAATTGTAGTGGAAAAATTTAAGCCTGAAATTGCCTGGAATTATGGGATAAGTGCAAATCAAAAATTTCAATTATTCAGCAACGAGGCATTTATAAATGTAGATTTTTTCAGAACAGATTTTCAAAATCAGGTAGTTGTTGACCTCGACCAACATGTAAATAAAATAGTATTTTATAATCTTGATGGAAAGTCTTATTCCAACAGTTTACAGGTAGATTTCGGTTTTACACCTCTTAAAGCGCTCGATATAAAATTAGCTTATAAGTGGTATGATGTTAAAACAACTTATCATAATGAATTACTTGATAAACCTTATGTTCCAAAACACCGTGTTATGTTTAATGCTGCATATAGCACCTATATGGATATATGGAAATTTGATTTCACAACCAACTGGCTTGGTAAGAGTCGAATACCAAATACATCAATGAGCCCTGTTCAATGTCAATTACCAGAACATTCAAAAGAATATTTTTTGTTGAATGCACAAATCACAAAAAAATTCAGGAAATTTGATGTATATCTGGGATGTGAAAATATTTTAAATTACACTCAAAAAAATCCGGTCATAGCTCCTGACAAACCTTTTGGCAGCAACTTTGATGCATCCATGATTTATGCTCCTATTGAAGGGCGTATCATTTACGCAGGATTCAGGATGGCAATAAAATAACTATTTTCTAATACTTTAAAACAATTAAAAATCAAATGAAAAAAATGGGAACAAAAAAAATTACAAGCGCTTTATTTATAACGCTTTTTGCATTTGCCTTTTCAGCTAAGGCACAGAACGCAAAAAAAGCTGAATTAAAAGTGAAAACATCTGCAGTATGTGAAATGTGCAAAACAACCATTGAAAAAGAGCTGGCCTTTGCTAAAGGTGTGAAGAGGTCTGCCGTAGATGTTCCATCAAAAATAGTAACTATAACTTATAACCCTAAAAAAACTACACCAGAAAAAATTCGCCAGGCAATTGCCAATGCAGGATATGATGCTGATGATGTGCCAGCCAATCCTAAAGCATACGAAAAGCTCAATGCCTGCTGCAAAAAAGACGGTACTCATTAAGTTAATAGTTAATAGTTACCCAAAACTCGCAAACTAATTAAACAACGAATAACAAATTTAAAATATTAATTTTGCAGGGGATAAATTAAAATACTATACAAATTATGATAGAAGAAATAGAGCACGTAAAATGCCTTATTATTGGGAGCGGACCTGCAGGATATACAGCAGCCATCTATGCTGCCAGGGCAGATATGAAGCCTGTGATGTACCAGGGATTACAACCTGGCGGGCAATTGACAATTACAACAGAAGTAGAAAATTATCCCGGCTACCCTAAAGGTACACATGGCCCGCAAATGATGGAAGATTTTAAAGCCCAGGCAGAACGCTTTGGTGCCGATATACGTTGGGGATTAGTTACATCTGTTGACTTTAATGGGCCTGTGCATAAGGTAGTAATTGATGAAAAAATTACCATTCATGCTGATGCCATAATAATAGCAACAGGTGCCTCGGCCAAATGGCTTGGATTGGAATCAGAACATCGGCTAAATGGTTTTGGAGTATCAGCCTGTGCTGTATGTGACGGTTTCTTTTTTAAAGGTCAGGATGTTGCTATTGTTGGAGCTGGCGACACTGCTGCAGAAGAAGCTACCTACCTGGCAAAACTTTGCAGAAAAGTATATATGATTATACGTAAAGGTGAAATGCGGGCATCAAAAACAATGCAATACCGTGTATTGAATACCCCTAATATTGAGGTAATCTATAACTCTGAAACCAAAGAAATTATTGGTGAAAAAAGTGTTGAAGGTGCTATAATAATTAATAAAAAAGGAGAAGAGCGCAGGTTGGATGTTACAGGATTTTTTGTTGCTATAGGCCATAAACCCAATACAGAAATTTTTAAAGGCTGGTTAACAATGGATGAAACCGGTTATATTCAACCTGTTCCAGGAACAAGCAAAACAAATATTCCAGGTGTATTTGCCGTAGGCGATGCCCAGGATAAAGTATACAGACAAGCTATTACTGCCGCAGGAAGCGGTTGTATGGGAGCATTGGATGCAGAACGTTATTTAGCAGAAAAAGGAATTCACTAAAAAATCTTTTTTCAATAAAGAGCATCGGTACATTTTTATTGAATCGCTCGTAAATAGGCTGAGATAAGTATGTATTTTTAACCTTACATAATTGAACAAACCAATCTAAAATGAAAAAAATCATATTTCTTATTGTCTTCATCAGTTTTATAAAATTATCTTTTGCCCAGGGATTTGGTAAAGAAGCGCCTCTTACTAAATATAGTGCTGCAAAAGTTGTTGACCCCGTATATGGAATCACCATGTACGAAAAACTAAATGCTAAAATTGGTGGTGATTCTGTACGCCACGATAGGAAAGGATATGCCTGCCAGGAATGGGTACAGGATATCTATGAAAGCGGCAAAATCTTACACAGAGGCTATTATGAAGATGGCCAGCTTAAAATTTACAAAAACTACTACGAAAATGGCACTGTAGAACGCTCATTCAAACAATTGGATTTTAAACGCTGCAATATGCAGCTATTTTATCCGGATGGTAAACTAAAATCTGAAATCACATATTATGATGGAAGTCCGCAAATATGGACAGACTATTATCCTAATGGACAAATTGAATATTATGAAGAAAATACCAAAGATATGGAATGTTTAGTTGCGCGTAAATCCTATGCTGAAAATGGTAAACCGCAGGAAATATTTGAATTGCTTGATCCGAAAAAGAAAAAATATAATAAAAAAGAATACGATGAAAATGGTAAACTAAAAGCCGAAGGAACAATGAAATACAATGCTTCGCTTATTGATTATCAAAGGGATGGCATTTGGACAATATATGATGAAAAAGGAAATACTACAAAGGAAAAATGGGTAAAAGGAGAACAGGTAAAAAACTAAACAAGGATAATATACCGAATCTTACCGAGTTTGCTGCCCCGATAGCTATCGGGGTTATTCAGCCGAAGTATAACCCAATAAAAAAGGCTTCATTTCAAGTTTGAAATGAAGCCTTTTTTTAAGGAATCTTGAAATTTATGCTTTTTTTACATTTACGGCATTTAAACCTTTTTTGCCTTCCTGAACGTCAAAAGTTACTTTATCGCCATCGCGAACCTGATCAACTAAGCCTGTTACGTGTACAAATAGTTCCTGAGAAGCACCATCTACTGTAATAAATCCAAAACCTTTTGCAGAATTAAAAAATTTTACTGTTCCTGTTTTCATTATAAATTAAATATTTAAAAAATTAATACTTGTACAAAGGTAAGAATTTTATCTATTATAACACCATAAATTATCACATTTTTATTTTACAAATAACCAAATAGCTCCTATGAGTATAGAAATAATTTCTATGAATGAGTTAGAATAAAGAGAACAAGAGGGTTATAAAGAGCATGATTGTTAGGCTTGAAGTCCGAAGCCAGCAGACCGAAGCATTGTTTAAGTATTAAATATAGCTTCGTAGGGGTACGGGATTGGATTTTTACTTCGGTCTTCGGTCTTCCGACTTCCAACTAAAATACAACAACAGTAATTTCTATTCAATTTTCAGGTCTTTTATATTCAATTGAAGGCTTGTCCTGCCATTAAACTCATTTTCTTCAATAGCATAACAGGCACTCAATAACTTTTTACGGAGCACATCATCAAAATGGTAAGCCTGGCCATAGGCAATAGATGAAAAGCTTTCAGAAGAATTCTGAGGATGATAAAGATCCATTTTAAGATGATTGTTACCAACAATTCTAACATACCCTTTATCAGCCAATCCTTTAGTTATAAATACAGGAGCCATATTTTCTGGGCCAAAAGGCTCAAACTGTTTTAAAATACGATAAAATTTAGGGGTAATTGCCTTTAGCTCCAACTCTGCATCAATCTCAATTTCAGGGATAAGCAAATGATCTTCAATAGTTGAACTTACCACTTCTTCAAAACGCTGTTGAAAAGCTTCAATGTTCTCCAATTTTAAGGTCAGTCCGGCTGCATATTTATGTCCGCCAAACTGTTCCAGCAAATCCGAACAGGCTGCAATAGCATTGTATACATCAAAATCTTTAACAGAACGAGCTGATCCTGTGGCTTTTCCATCTGATTCAGTGAGTACAATGGTGGGCCGGTAATATTTTTCTATCAGTCGTGAAGCAACAATACCTATTACACCTTTATGCCAGTCGGTATGAAATAATACTGTAGATTTCCGGTTTTGCAGTTCCTGATCATTGTCTATCATATTCAGCGCCTGTTGAGTAATAGTAAGGTCAAGAGCCCTGCGTTCGGTATTGGTAATATTAATATTGATTCCCGATGTTTTTGCCTGTTCATGGTCAATGGAAATAAGCAGTTTTACGGCATTTCTTCCGGTTTGTATTCTGCCTGCCGCGTTAATACGCGGTCCGATAGTAAATATAAGTTCATTAATACCTACTGTTTTTTTTACATTAGCCAGTTCCAGAATGGATTTAATTCCTTTACGTGGATTTTTATTGATTTCCTGTAAACCAAAATAACACAATATACGGTTTTCATCAATGATTGGAACCAAATCTGAAGCAATAGAGATAGCAGTAAGATCAAGGTATTCGGTCAGATTTTCAAAAGCAATATTATTCTTTTGCGTATATGCCTGTATCAACTTGAATCCCACCCCACATCCGCACAGTTCATCAAAAGGATAAGAACAGTCGCTGCGTTTTGGGTCTAAAACAGCAATTGCATTGGGTAATGCATCACCCGGACGATGGTGGTCACAAATAATAAAATCAATACCTCGTTCATTGGCATAATCTACTTTGTCATTGGCTTTAATACCACAGTCCAAAGCAATTATCAGTGTAAAGTTATTTTCTTTTGCAAAATCAATTCCCTGGAAAGAAATGCCATACCCTTCTGAATAGCGATCCGGAATATAATAATCAACCAGGTTTTCCTTGCCTTTAGCAGCAGTTAGCTTCCCTAAAAACGAATATACTAATGAAACAGCTGTTGTTCCATCTACATCATAATCGCCATACACTAAAATTTTTTCATGTGTGTTAACTGCCTTATCCAATCGTGCAATGGCCTTATCCATATCCTTCATCAGAAAGGGGTTGTGAAGGTCACTAAGTGAAGGGCGGAAAAATTTCCGGGCATCATCAAAACTGCCAATACCACGTTGTACAAGCAGGTTAGCCAACATCCGATCAATGCCCAGCTCCAAAACTAATTGATTTATTTTTGCTTCGTCACCCGCTGCTTTTATACTCCACCTTTTTTCCATAGCCGTAAAATTAAAGCAATTCGGCAATTATTCATAAGAATAGCGGTTTTTATTTGTGGAGTTTTGGATAGGGATCAGGTTGTGGCTTTATTTATGGAAGTCACCGAAGCGATTGCTTTATTATTTTTTGCTTTAGCCGTTTCTTTTTTATTTTTGTATGAGTGTAAATCTTCGGGCTTTAAATGTCAACCAATGATTTAAAACATTTCCCAATCTTCCAGATATTGGATTTCATTATAGAAAATATACCTTCGCGTAAAAACTTTTGTTTATTATCTAAAAGAAAAAATCACTAATTTGCCAACTATTAATCAATAACATCAATACCATCCCCTCATGTTAACATTAAAAAAAAATTTCACAGCATTATTACTCCTGCTATCGGTAACTATATTTGCACAGGTTCAAGTTCGTATTACCTTAAAAGACGATAATATTATTTCAGGAACAGTACAACTCTCTAAGGTGAGTCTGGTAACAGATTATGGAAAACTGGAAATCCCGACCAAAAATGTAACAGGTATCAGGATGGGAGTAAAGTCTGAAGAGGAGGAAAACGCTAAAACGGTAGATATTGTAGAAATAGATAATACCTATTCCATGGCGGGTCAAACGAATATTAAAACAATGGATGTAAAAACCGAATATGGAACTCTAAACATTCCTAGCGATAAGATAGAACGTATGGAAGTTTATATGGTAACGGATGGGCAATCTGTTTTTAAATTGCTTGCATCAAAACACATTAGTTGCAATGCTTCCGGTGGATGGCTTAATACAGGAATTATGCTAAAAAAGGGAGAGAATTTTACCATTACAGCCAATGGCCAGGTGGTGTTTGCCAGTTTATCAGGTGCCAAATATACGCCTGATGGTAAAACTGTTGGTTCATCAAATTCTTCTTACGATTATAATACGAATACAGAAGAACTTTATAGTAACGCGTATCCTAATTATGGAAATGTAGTTTATAAAATTGGTGAGCAGGGTGCTATGATGAAGGCCAGTGACAAATTTTCAGGTACTGCTGGTGACTTTGGTGTGTTATACCTTTCTATATATGAAGCGGTCTATAATCCTCAAAATACAGGAAGTTATATTGTAAAAGTGGAACGGAAGTAAAAAGGGATGGAGAGATACTTGAGCGAATGAGTTTGTAAAGTTTTTGACAAAATCTTATTCAGTCGAAGTATATAACCAGAATTTACAGTTAGACAAGTTCTTTCTGTCTCAAATAATGCCCTCATTTTCAGTTGTTTAAAAGATATTTTTAAACTGTCCACCATTTGTCCACCCCTTATTTTTTTTATGTAAATCTTATTTGCAATATCTTTGCATCACAAAATTAAATAATCAGTTTTTTATACTTCGGGCTGAAAGTTTACAAACAAAAGCAAACTCATTCACCCGGCATAACTGAATAGAAAATTAGGGTAATGTTTTTAAAATCAATAATATACATTTAAACTGGATGCTGAATTTATTTCAGCATAAAATTTTAATTCACAATTTAATATCTAATCTCATGAAATTTAGCAAATTACTCCTCTTAGCATTTTTTACCATTTTCACTTTACAACTAACAAAGGCTCAAACAATTACAATAACTCAACCCAATGGCGGTGAAATTTTGTACGCTTGTCAATCCTATTTGGTTAAATGGAATGTTACCGGTACCCCATCCGGTTATTATGATATTGACTATTCATTAGATGGCGGAACTATCTGGACATCAGTCGCATCCAATTATTTGGCACCGTCAAATCAGTTTAGTTGGACTGTTCCAAATGTGCAATCCAATATCGTATTAATGAGGGTTCGTGACCATTCAAATACATTAATATCTGACATCAGCAACGCGGTATTCACCATTAATATTCCAATAACAGTTACGGCTCCTAATGGTGGAGAAGTATTTACGCCTCTCACCACTACAAACATTACCTGGAACGCTGCCGGAACATCTAACGTATATAACATATATTATTCTATAAACAATGGTAGTTCCTGGACAACCATTGTAAGTAATTATTCTACCACTGGTGGAACATATACCTGGACTATCCCTAACAATCCATCTACCACATGTTTGGTAAAAATTCAGGATTATACTCAGTCTTGTATGAATGATATTAGCAATACCACTTTTACTATTTCTCCTCTCACACCTACTGTTATCACTCCTAACGGTGGGGAACTGTTATCAGTAGGCCAAAACTATTACATCACCTGGAACAGTGCTACGTATTATTCTAATGTACGAATTGAATACAGCTTAAATAATGGTATTTCGTGGACTACTATCACCAGTTCTG
>JAHEXZ010000118.1 GCA_023251835.1 Bacteroidota bacterium
CACCTTATGAAAGTTCGGCCGCTGAAAACCTTGCAGGCAAAGATTTATTTAACGGAAATATTTCGGGCTGGACAAGTAATATTGATTTTGTTACTTCGGGAAATACACAAGAGCAGTACCCCCAACTTACCGGAGAAGTTTATAGATATGACGAATTAAACCGCATTACCCAAAGCCATTTTAAATATTTTACTGCAACATGGAACCCTGTTTCTGATTATCAAACCGGTTACAGGTATGATGCCAACGGAAATATTCTCGCCTTGCTGAGAAATGGATTTGCCGTGCACAACCTTACGATGGATTCTCTTAGATACAATTATTCCAATGGAACTAACCGCTTAACTTCTGTGAATGATTTAGTGAAGGACACTAATTACACCGTTGACCTTGACGACCAGAGCTCAAACAATTATGGTTATGATGAAATAGGAAACATGATAAAAGACGAAAGCGAAGAAATAGATACCGTTGAATGGACGGTATATGGAAAAGTAAAAAGGATTGTCAGAAAAATTTCAAGCACCAAGGCAAACCTTGAATTCAACTACGATGCCAGTGGCAACCGAGTCCTTAAAATAGTAAAACCTACTACTGATACACTAACCTGGACTTACACATATTACGTACGCGACCCCAGCGGCAATATTATGAGCGTGTATGAAAAGAAAGCCAACAATAATCAGGACACCATTACACTTTCCTTAACCGAGCAGCCAATTTACGGAAGCAGCCGCATTGGAGAGCGCAAGGAAAGCATTGCCATCGTAAAAAATGTGGTATCGGGCGGTGGGATAGTTCCTCCCCAGGATATAATCTACCACAAAGAACTTTCAAATATGGCAATGCTGCTTTACGGGGGCATCTATGTGGCTGAGCGCGATTTGTTTTTGACAAGCGTAAGTTCTACATTAAAAAATACTTTGCCCTCATCAGGCAACACATTGCCCGGAAGAAATATTTGCATAGCCGAGGATGAGAAAGGGAATAAATTATTTTCAGTGATCACATATAAGAAGCTTCAAACTCAGAATAATGCCACTGCGGTATTTGACCGAAACGGAAATTTAATGATGGGCCTAACAGGAATAATAGCCGACTGGCAGGGCAAATCACTGACTATGCGTAAGCCCGGCAACAGCAATGAATATTATTTGTTTACCATTGGAACCAATGGCACCCCCTATTATCACATCATTGATATTGGAGCAAACGGTGGACTGGGCGCAGTAATAACGATAAACCAGCCAATTGAAAATGCAACCAATTACGGGAGGGGAATGGCATTAGCAGAAAACAGAACCACTGGAGAAAAAAGTTTTCTGTTTTTGAGAAATTACATTTCAGGCAGTGCAAATATTATTAGCGTAGAAATAACAGCAGCCGGTTTGGGAACAGTCCAAACAATTGCAACATTTGCGAGCAATGATATCAAGGGAAGCGGAGAAATGCAGATTTCAGGGGATAAAACAAAATTTGCAGTTGCCAACCGGAATGGGAAAAAGATAGGATGGTTTAATGTTAGTAACGGAGAAATAAGAATTTATGATATTTTAAATAACTCTTTGTCCTTGGTTGATACTTTGGTTCTTGGCAATGTAAATACAAGCACTTTGGATTTTTCGCCCCAGGGAGAATATTTATATTACGGAATACAAAATTTATTTATTCCGAAACAAGTTATGGGGCAATTAACTAAAGGAGGGGACCCTTCGGCATTATGGCGGTACAAACTTTCTGATAGAACTAAACAAAATGTTACTAATTTTGGAGAGGTGCGCAGAGGGAAAAATGGAAAGATGTATGTTTCAATAGCAAATAATCAGAACTTGAAAGAAATCTCAAATCCGGACGGAACGGTAAGCCTGACAAATTTTTCAGCAACTAACATAAATGGTGAAAAATTAGTTGGAGTGTTACCCCTTCAGCCCAACAGAACAATTAAAAATGGAGGTGATAGTTTATTCGTAAGAGATTTGGAGAAAAAAGTTTATGAAATTGGAGACCACTTGCAAAATGCAAGAGTAATTTTTTCCGATAGAAAAGAAAGCACTATAAGTGCTGGTATTCCAACGGATTTCCGAGTAAAATTTGTGAGTTATAATAATTTATACGCATTCGGTTCTGTTATGCCAGGCAGAAGCTTTTATTCTACTGATTACCGATTCGGTTTTAATGGCATGGAAAAAGTTGATGAAATTGCAAGTAACGGAAACCACTATACAACGGAGTTTAGAGAACTTGATCCACGACTTGGTGGCCGATGGTGGTCCCCTGATCCAATAGTAAAACCTTGGGAAAGTCCGTATGCCGGTTTTTCAAACAATCCGATTTATTATTCCGATCCTTCCGGGTTAGACCCAACAGACGATAGGAAACCACAGGGCAACATAGAAAATACGACAGGGACTTGGGAAACGAAAAATCAGGATGGTTCATATACAGGTAAAACAGCCGAGCCTTTTGAATTGAAAGGAGTTGAAATTAATGGAAGCAAAACGCCTACACCTGCACCATCAAGCCCAAGCGGTAATACAACAGAAATCCCGTCAAATACATATAATGGACAACAAGTAGCTGACTTTACATTAAATTGGACTGGAAAATATCTAAGGGGTAGTGGTGCTGCTCAGACCAGGCCAATAGACATGAGTCCTACTATTGGCCAAACACGTTACGACTGTTCCGGTTGGGTAGGATATTGCTTAAATCAACAATACCCAACACTTTATAAAGTTTTGCAAATAGGCCCTACAAGTAATATTGAAGCATATGCAAGGGCTCATGGTGGTGTAAAGATGTCAAGTCCATTAATTGGAGACTTGGCCTTATGGGAAGGTCATGTTGAAATAGTCACAGAAGTTAATGGTTCCGCATTCCAAACAAGTGGCAGTACGGGAAGCGCCAGCAAAAACACTCCAATACCAAGTACAAAGAACTTTACAAGTACTCGCGATCCACAGTTGAAACGATATGGTAATAATGCGCCTAATGGGGTATTTATAGGATTTTGGACACCACAAGTACCGCAACCTAAACTAACAGTGCCGAAAGCCAAAAGATAATGATGAAACAAAATGTTATCACAGTATTAGGAGTTGCATTATTGAGTTTTGCATGTACGGATCATCATCAGAGTACAGAACCAGGAACTACGAAACTAAATAACACGAACAACAAACAAGAAGTATATTTTTATGAAGCAGAAGAAATAAGGGAAAATTCAGAGAATGCAGGTATTCTTTATCAAGATACAAATAAACATAAAGACACTTGTATTCCGGATTCCAATATGTTTTTGTTAAGGCGAATAAATGGAACAATAAGCCGGGATGAAGTTTTAAAAGTAAAACGTTTTAAAAATTTGAATCAAACACAAATTAATGCATGGATAATGCCAATACCTAATAGAAATGATTATATAATTGAGTCTGCAATGGAACAGCATAAAGCTGTTTCTTTTCAAAATAAAGCAAAAAATTATTATTCCATTCTCCTGATGCAGGTTGATAATATTACTAAAGAGTATGTAATGGGAGAACAGTTTTTAGTAACAGTTGATAATAGTGGAAAATACATAGATTGCCTCCCAGTATCATATATAAAAAATCTTAGTAACTCTGAAGTAGAGTTAGATACAACACGAAATTTATACAAGTTTTCTACCAATACAAAAAGCCTTTTTAATGGTGATACCGTAAAAGTTATGCAACTAAGTTCTGTATCTAATATGCTTGATTCTCACGAGGAAAAAGATTATTGGGAAGAACTTTACGAAACAATCTATTTTATCCAGTCGGATGGAAAAATAATGATGATCGGAGAACGAAAAAAAATCAAGGATTCACGGGACAAATAAAAAACTTTTTGAAAAATATTTTTCAGCAATGTCTAAAATCCGAAAGAGCCGGATAAACCGGCTCTTATTGTGCGGAGAGAGTGGGATTCGAACCCACGGCACCCATATTATGGGTACTCCCGCTCTTCAGGCGGGTGCCATAAGCCACTCGACCACCTCCGGCAAAAAGCGACACACACTTTTTCCCGGAAGCGTATTTAAGAAGCCCGGCAAATGAAAATAGGATAAGTTAACCGTTGCTTATGATGCTATAAGTTTCTGTTGCAAATCCGTTTTAAGAATATAAGCATTCAGCATATTTTTAATACAATGCAAATCATCTTTACGTAATGTCTGTGCCTTATTAAACATCGTCAGCAGTTCATTATCCTGTAGCTTCCCTTTTACTTTATCCTCTTGCGTACCATACAAAAGTTCATCAGTAGAAACGTTCAGTTTCTCGGCCATTTTTTTAAGCACCTCGATAGAGGGTAAAGAAATGTTTCTTTCATAGCGGGAAATATGCGTTGCGTGCATACCAATCAGGTCGGCTAAGTCGGCCTGGGATATGTTCTTCTCAGAACGTATGCGTTTTAGATTATCACCAAATTTAATAGCCATAACAATTATTTATTAACACTTAAAACAGCTTAAATGCCTTGCAAAGATAGAAAGTAACTGACCAAAAACGGTAATATGTTGATAAGTATTAGCTGATGTGCCGTACAGTTATAACACAAGTGTATATTTTTGTAACCTAATTAGATTATATGAAATTTATCAACATCATGGAAATTCCCGAAATCAAATCCCGGCTCACCCTTGCCGAAGTCATAAAACACTACGGATATAAGGCAGACAAGCAAAACCGCATAAACTGCCCTTTTCATGAGGATAAAACCCCAAGCATGCAGCTTTACTGGAAAACCCATACAGCTTATTGCTTCAGCAGCAACTGCAAAACCCACGGGAAAAGTTTAGATGTAATTGATTTTATAATGTACATAGAGAGCTGCACTAAGGCGGAAGCCATACAAAAAGCCATAGAAATGATCGGGGCGCAAGCGGGCGAATACTTACACCCGCCCGCACTATCTGCAGAAATCATAGAGAGAGCCACACCACTGACAAAAACCGCCATCCTTACAAAGATGTTTACCTATTTTAAAAATGCCATACACAATTCACCACCGGCAAAGGACTACATCAAAAGCAGAAATCTTGATTATACAAAACTTGAAATCGGCTACAACACTGCCCAGTTCCATCATGGAGCAAGAAAAGATGAAGTACTGATAAAATCCTGCCTACAGGTGGGTTTGCTTTATGAAGCCGGAATCAATAACAGAGTAGGCGGGCAACGTTACGGGGCATTTGGAAAATACGGTATTGTTTTCGCTCTGAGAAACAAACAGGGAAGCATTACCGGGCTATACTTCCGCAGTACCCTCAATGATACCAACCAAAGGCATTTTTATTTAAAGGACAGAGAAGGGCTTTACCCCAAATATCCCGAAGCCAACACAAAAAAACTGATACTGACCGAAAGCATTATTGATGCAGCCACCCTGCAGCAACAAGAAGAAATTACAAAGCATTACCATATCCTGGCACTCTACGGAACCAACGGACTGACCGAAGAACACACAACCGCAATAAAGGAACTGAAGCAGCTAACCGAAATTATTTTTTTCCTGAATGGAGACGATGCCGGCAGAACAGCAGTAAAAAAGCACAGTGAAGAAATACACAAGTTCCTACCGGAAATAACCATCAGCAACATAGAGCCACCGCAGGGCGAAGATGTAAACAGCCTTTTACAGGGGCATGCACCGGAAATATTTACAGAGTTAATCAACAAAAGACTTATCCTGAGCACTTGCACTGAGCAAAGCCGAAATGAAGCCGAAGGAAATTTTCTTTTTTCAAATGAAAATAAAAAATCAGAACAGTTTGAAATCCTCCCACAGTCAACAGAAGAAGAACGGCAGCAACAAGAAGAAACAACAACAACACAGCAAAAAACAGGCACAGGCAGATTGGACACACGGAACAAAGAGCAGATACATTACCATACCAAAGAACTTCTGATTACACTTTTAGGAGGTGCCAGCCTTCACAATTTAGACAGATTGGTAGTAACCATATACATGAGAAGAAACCCGCATATAAGCGCACAACAGAGCATCCGGCAGAGAGTAGATTTATACCAGGATGATATGGTAGAAAAATTTATCCGCAGATCAGCCGAGAAGCTGGAAGTATCAACAACCTACATCAGCAAAGCCATAGCAGAGCTAACAGAAGAACTGGAAGCATGGAGAATGCAGCAGGCAGAGCATCAGCAAATGCAAGCCCCTAAAAGAAAAGAGTTAAGTCAGCAGGAAAGAGAACAGGCAATAAAAGATCTGAAAAGAAAAGACCTTATGCAATTTACACAGGAAGGCTTAGGCATTACCGGAATAGTGAGAGAAGAAAAAAACAGGCTGATTATGTATTTAATCATGACATCAAGAAAGCGGGAAAGGCCCTTGCACATTATGAGTCTGGGAAGTTCCGGAAGCGGAAAGACCCATTTACAGGAGCAGGTAGGAGAATGCATACCGGAAGAAGATAAATTGGAAATAACCATCATGAGCGACAATGCCTTTTACTACTTCACCCGGGAAGAATTAAAAAACGTGCTTATCCTGATTGAAGATTTACACGGAGCGCAAACAGTTTTATATCCGCTCAGAGAATTACAAACCAAACAAAGAATAACAAAGACGGTCACACTGAAAGACAAGAAAGGAAATTTAAAAACGGTGCAGCTTGTAGTAGAAGGTCCGGTAAGTGTTGCAGGCTGCACCACACAGGAAAAAATATATGAAGACAATGCCAGCCGTTCATTTTTGATTTACATAGACGAAAGCAAAGAGCAGGAAGAAAAAGTAATGGAGCATCAGCGGAAAGAAAGTGCCGGGCTGATCAATCACCAGCAGCAGCAGGAAATGAAAGAACGCTTTAAAAACATGCAGAGAATGCTAAAGCCCATCAGAGTAAAAAATCCCTTTGCTATGGAGCTGCGCATCCCGGATGGAATATTTAAACCGAAAAGAACCAATGCCCACTACCTGCAATTTATAGAAACCATCACCTTTTACCATCAATATCAGAGAGAAACAAAAACAGATTTGGACACAGGAGAAAAATATATTGAAACCACGATAGAAGATATTGATTGGGCAAACCAACTCATTGCAGAAGTACTGTTAAGAAAAGCAGATGAACTAAGCGGAGCCTGCCGAAACTTTTTTGAAACACTCAAAACCCATTTGCAGCAGCAGAAGAAAGTAACCTTTTACGCAAAAGAAATCCGTCAGGCATTGGGGTTGAGCATTGACAAAGTGAAAAAATACCTGATAGAGCTAAACCGGAATAGCTACATAAAAATAACCGGAGGCAACAAATACAAAACAGGCTTTGAATACCAGGTAAGCGATTATGAAGAATACAACAAACTGAAAATCGGGATAGAGAATGTATTGAACGGACTTTTAGAAAGTATTAAAAACAAAGAGGAAAAAAAACAGTGGTGCAGTAGTGCGGAAGTAGTGCAAAAGCCAATCCGCACCACTCAAGCCATCGAATATCAGGAAATTTAGTCCAGTGGTGCAAAGAAAATTAAAAACGTGAGAACAATATGCAAACACATCATCTACGATGCACAGAATTTATAGAGGCAACAATGAATTTTAAAGAATGGCTGCAAGTACTGGGCTATGCCGGAACCACAGTAAATAGTCTGCCGAGTATGCTAAAAGAATTTTTTTTCTTCCTCGAAAAACAAGCCGTGACAAGCATAGCAGAAATACAAAGAGAGCATACCGAAAATTACATTACTTACATCCGAAACAGAAAAAACAGCCGGAGGCCCGGAGCTTTAGGACTGAGCCATATCAACAGACATATAGAGTTATTGTATAAACTGAAAGAACATATCCGGCAGACAAAACAAATTGAAATACCAGTAATAGCAAGACGGATGAAAGAAGAACGCAAAACAGATCAGGTCGTTTTAACAGTGGAAGAAGTAAAGCAGATCTACCATGCCACAGACGAAACACCCTTTGGAATACGAGACCGGGCAATGCTGGCCGTGTATTATGGTTGCGGATTGAGAAAATCAGAAGGAATAAACCTGGAATTATCAGATGTGCTTTTTGACCGAAAACTTTTATATGTGCGCAAAGCAAAAAATAATCACGAAAGATATGTTCCGGTAACAACAGCCAATATAAAAGCTATAGAACAATATGTTTACAATGCAAGACCTTTACTTATCGGAGAGCAGAGCAGTGAAACAGCTTTATTCATCAGTGAAAGAGGAAGAAGATCAGACAGGCATACACTATACCTCAGGGTAAAACAATTAGTAGAAAAAGCCGGCATTACTAAAGACATCGGAATGCATACACTCAGGCACAGCATAGCTACCCATTTACTGGCAGCGGGAATGGAACTCGAAAACATCGCTTTATTATTGGGACACAAAAGCCTTGACAGTACACAAATTTACACTCACATTTTAAATGAACAGTTATGATAAAAGATTTTGAAACATGGCTGCACAACAGAGGCTACAGACTCAATACAGTAAGAAGCGTAACAGGAGAAGTAAGCAGGTTTATACAGTGGTGCAACAGTGAAGGCATAGCAGCCGATAAAGCAATTTATAATGATCTGTTTCATTATATCAAACACGGACAAAGTCAGTCCAACAGCAAGAACACCACCAACCAGAAATTAACGGTATTAAAACATTATTACAGTTTTTTGACGGAGAAAGGCCAGAGAGATGACAATCCGGCATTAGAGTTAAGAGTAAGAAATGCCATCCGGAGAGTACCGCATAATCTGTTAAGCATGGAGGAACTGGAAGAACTCTACAAACAATATCCCACAGCAGGAATAAACAGCAAGAGAAATAAAGCAGTATTGGGATTATTGATTTACCAGGGCATGAATGCCTCAGAACTTGCAGCCCTTGAACCGCAGGACATAAAACTGGAAGAAGGGAAAATTTATATTCCGGCCACCGGGAGAAGTAACAGCAGAACGTTAAAATTAGAAGCGCACCAAGTCATGAACCTTCAGAATTATTTGCTTGTTGTTCGTCCGGGACTGTTGTCATTGACCGACAAACAAAGCGGGAAACTATTTATCAGCTCAGGGGAAGGCAGTCGGTTAAGCAACACATTTACCAGGATGATGTCAGTAATAAAAAAAATAAACTCCAAAGTGAAAGACATGAAACAAATCAGAGCAAGCATAGTTACGCAGTGGCTGAAAAAGCACAACATCCGGCAGGTTCAGTATATGTGCGGACATCGTTATGTAAGCTCTACAGAATATTACAGGATAGATAAACTGGAAACTTTACAGGAGCAATTAGAATCTTTACATCCACTAAAATGAACGGTAAGAAAAAACTATTTTTACACCGGAAATAAAAACAAAAAACATGAGCAAAGAAATAATCATATCAGATGCAGTTGTAATAAACAAAATCCATGTTATCAGAGGAGAACAGGTAATGTTAGACAATGATTTAGCAGAACTGTATGGAGTGGAAACAAAATATTTAAAACGTCAGGTAAGAAGAAATCCAGAGCGGTTCCCGGAGGATTTTATGTTTGAGTTAACAAAACAGGAGTATGATTCTTTAAGGAGCCAAATTGGCACCTTAAAAAGAGGAGAACACACTAAATATCTTCCCTATGTATTTACGGAAATAGGCATTCCCCAGCTATCAACCGTATTAAACAGTAAGAGAGCAATCATGGTAAATTTGCAGATTATGCGGGTATTTGCCAAAATGAGAAGAATCCTGTTAACACATAAAGACCTGTTTTTGAAATTGGAACTAATGGAAAAAAAGCTAATTGGCCAAGATGAAAAAATAGAACTCATATTTAATTACCTGAAACAGTTTATCCAGGAACAGGAAATACCGAGAAAGAAAATCGGTTACAAAATCGGAAACGAAATGAAATAACTTTTCGTGAAAATCCCTCTCGCACTCCCCACAGCAGGCAAAAAATCTCAAACATTCCCGCATTTTTTGCCTGCTGTTCTGCTTCTATCCCTGCTGTTGTTTTTTATGTCATGCTTTTTGTGCCCCGCACTTTTTGCACATTGCTTTTTTGTTCGTTTTCTTTTCTATGGTATTTTACAAAAAAGCAAAGAGCAAAGACCCCCGTAAAACAAAAAGACACAGCACACAAATGTACCGCTTCGTGCTGTCATGCCATAAAAAACAACTCCAAAGCTATGTTAACATAATACGAGTTATAAGAGCAGCCACACCATGTCGAACGAAACCCAAGCTGTCATTATAACTTGTATTATGTATAAATAGCCGCTTTGCTGACACACGCAAACGCGCAACACCAGCCCTTCTGCGGACAAAGCATAAGCAAAAACATTTTTTTCTTTTTTATGGTATTTTGTTTTGCTTATCCTTTGCCCGCCCTGATGAAAGCAAGAGCCCCTCAGAAAAATCGGGGCACTTGCCGCACAGGCAGACGCAAACGCTCACCATCCACGCATGAATACCTGCCGGAGTGGGCGGGGCAAAAGGCGGGCATCCCCGCATGAAAGCAGCTACGCCCGCCCATCCTCATTTTTATTGAACAATCCGCACGGGCTTTACACAGTCAAAGATTATTCAATAAAAAGTGAGGTGTGTGTGTTTATCGGAAATTTGTGTACTTGTATTACAGAGAAAAATTCCAATGAAAGAAAAAAAAGAGAGTCATTTTGCAATTAAATGATTTTAATACTTTTGTAGAAACTAAAACACAAAAAATATTATTGAAAAGAAAAAAGTAAAAAAATAAACATATCAGCGTTTAGCTGCATTTTTGATTAGAAAACCACGAATTTTCAAACACCTCAGAAATAGGCAAAACGCTCGTGCAAGGCGCGGGCGTAGCTTATTTGGGGTGTGGGTGCTTCGTGGTACCTCTAATCAGATAGCTACATAAGTCCCGCGCTGATTTTTTTTATAAACTTCTGTGTTGGGGATTTAGCGGAATAAAAACAAATTAAAATGAAAACGAAAAGTTTATTTATTAGCTCATTATTGTTTGCAGGCACTATGACATTTACAAGTTGCAAAAAACAACCAGTAGCAAGTTTTACAACCAGTAAAACAAGTGTTGAAACAGGAGAACAAATTACCTTTTCTAATACATCTAAGGACGGAGTTACCTATAATTGGGACTTCGGAGACGGCACCTCTTCAACGAGTCCATCAACAACAAAAACCTATACTCAAACAGGCAATTTTACAGTCCAACTTACTGCATATTCAAAAAAAGAAAAAAAGAGTGACAAGGCAACCGTTAATATTACGGTTGTTGCACCAGATCCATGTAAAAACATTACTTGCTTAAATGGTGGAACTTGTGCAAACGGAATTTGTAACTGCCCAATTGGTTACACGGGCTCTGATTGCGGGATTGAAAAGATACCTGTATCCGTTACCGTTTCAAAAATAGTCCTTTCAAATTATCCAATGACAGATGGCAATGGAGCCGGATGGGATTATTCAAACGGGCCTGATGTTTTTTTGAGTATCGATCAGGGCACATCAGCAAATGACATTGCATTTTCCGGTACGGCAACAGATGCAACTGGTAGTTCAATTACATACACTACTAATTTTCCTGTAACTTTTGTAAGTCCTTCAAATAATTATACAATAGCACTTTGGGATTTCGACACCCCAGATGCGGATGATTTTATGGGTGGAATTTATTTTACTCCAAATAGTTATAAAAGTGGTTTCCCCTCGACAATCAATTTATCCTATTCCTCAATTAGTATGACACTTTATGTGACTTGGAATTTTTAAGAAAAAAATATTATTCCATTATAGAAAAACGGAGCCATGTTGTTCCGTTTTTCTTTGCCTAATCGGGATGATCTGTAATTTTTTTGCCGTTCCAAATTAAAAGCCGGAACAGTAAAAAACATCAGAAATATTTTTCTTTCTTTTTTCAATTGAAATGTGGTTTTTCCCTTTCAATTGAAAAAAGAAAAAAGGCGTACTTTAGCCGGAGACAACACCGGAAAATGGGCTGCAAAAAACTTGCATATTATCAATATAAAAACCACTCTCTGCGGGTAGTTGACAAAAATCCAACACCGTTCCCAGAGCAGGTAGAAACCGGAAAATCACATCAAAAAGTGGCAATAGATTATTATCCCTTCGGTTCTGTTATGCCAGGCAGAAGCTTTTATTCTACTGATTACCGATTCGGTTTTAATGGCATGGAAAAAGTTGATGAAATTGCAAGTAACGGAAACCACTATACAACGGAGTTTAGAG
>JAHEXZ010000119.1 GCA_023251835.1 Bacteroidota bacterium
AAAATTCAGAACCTGTTTCGAGAACCTATGCTGGTGTTGATATCAGAACAATTTATTCAGATACAGATTATAAAGACTCCCTGAGTTACGTATTTTCAGAAGGTATTCTGATTATGAGTAGTAAACCAATGCTGGTAGAGGATGCTATTCGACAGCTTAAATCGGGTGTATCATTAATGAAAGACAAAAACTTCAGTAAGATAATAACTACTGCCGGAAAGAATGTTGATGCAAATGTATATATCAATTATAAAAGTTTTCCGGATATACTTACTCAGTTTATTTCACCTTCGATGAAGCGTGAAATGAATATGATTCCGGATTTTGCAGATTGTTCCGGTTGGGATGTGGCTATAAAACCAAATGCAATTTCATTTAGTGGTTTTACGCAGGCAAATGATTCGACAATTAATTTTTTGAATTTATTTAGAAAGCAGGAACCGAATGAGATAGGGTTAACGAAGGTTGTGCCTTCTAAAACAGCATTGTTGTTGTTTTTTGGTATTAGTAATATTAAACTATTTCACCGCGATTATAAAAATTATCTGAGCGCAACCCAGCAGTTGAAATTGCAAAGTTATGAGCATTATGTTGAAGGACTAGATAAAAAATATGGTATCAGCATTGAACGTTCAATGCTGGATTGGATAGATAATGAGATGGCTTTTGTTATGACCGAACCAGCATCGGATGATTTAACGAATAATTGTTATGCTGTAATACACTCTAATACTATTGATGAGGCCGTAAAAAGTTTAAATGAGTTGGCTGATGTAGCAAAAGGAGAGGGGGCGAATAGGACGGAAGGAGATGAAAAATCTTCTGTGAATAAAACTACGGATGAATACCGAAATCATGTTATTAATTATATCAATATTCCGCAATTATTACCACAGCTATTGGGCTGGCAGTTCAAAAAAATATCAAATAGTTATTTTACAGCTATTGATGATTATGTTGTTTTTGGGAATAGCAACGAGGCTTTGCAACATTTTATTGATGATTTTGAAAACAATAAAGTGCTGGCGAATGATAAAAACTATAAACTGTTTTCTGAAAATATTTCCGGTGAAGCCAATATTTACCTTTACTCTTCAATTGCCCGATCTGCAACGTTATACAGCACTCTTGTAAATGAAGATATAGTTAAGGATATAGAAGAACAGCGTGAACGGTTTTATAAGTTTGAAGCAATAGGGATTCAATTTACTATAAATAATACAAATAAATTGTTTTATAGTAATGCGTATTTAAAATATAATCCTAACTATAAACAGGAAAGCGGAACATTGTGGGAATCGCAGTTAGATACAACAGTTAGTGCCCGACCTTATATAGTAATTAATCATAATACACAAACAAAAGAAATAGTTGTACAGGATGATGGCAATAAGTTATATCTTATCAGTAATACCGGAAAAATAGTGTGGACAAAACAATTGACAGAACAGATAATGAGTGATGTGAAACAAGTGGATGTTCTTAAAAACAATAAACTTCAGTTGTTGTTTAATACCCGTAATGCAATATACCTATATGATAGAAATGGTAAGGAGATGAGAGGGTTTCCTATTCGGTTGGAATCACCGGCAACTAATGGTATTTCAGTTTTTGATTATGAAAACAATCGTGATTACCGCATTTTTGTAGCTTGTAAGGATAGGAAGGTACATTGTTATAAAGAAAGCGGAGAAGAAGTAAGCGGCTTTAAATCACAGAGTACCGAGGCGGAAGTTCAAATGTCGGTTCAGTATCATAAAATAGACGGTAAAGATCATTTGTTTGCTGTTGATAAACGGGGGAAAGTATATATTTTCAACAGGCAGGGCGAACCCCTTGTTAAATTGAAGTATAATCTGCCTTCTGTTGCTGCTAATTTTTATATAGAGCCCGAAAAAGATTACAGCAAAACAATTATTACGGCAGCAGATACATCAGGTAACATAGTTAAAATGAATTTGAAAGGGGATAAGAAGAGTATAAGTATAGGACGATTTAGCAGCCGGGCGTCCTTCGAATACAAGGACATTAATAATGATAAAATAAAAGAGTATATTTTTATCGAAGGTAATGAGTTAACTGTTTTTTCTCAGGACGAAACAGTATTATTCAATTATGAATTTAAGGAGCCTGTTTCACAAGGAGCATTGTTTTTTACATTTCCTGATGGTAGTGGCAAAATAGGAGTTCTTTCGGATAAAACAAATGAGTTGTATCTGTTTAATGAAAATGGTTCTTTGTATCAGGGTTTTCCTGTTGCCGGTAAAACTCTTTTCTGTATAGGTGATCTCAACAATGATGGCACCTATATGCTTATTACAGGCAGTTCTGATAATAGTATCTATGTATATCAATTGGCTTCTGCTCCTTCCTTTTAGGACATTGATTTATTCACATTTCCGGGTTGACAATTATATTTTTTCAGATAAACTTTTTGAAACTAAGATTTTGTATTTTTGCCAGTCAAAATCTGCGTTATGGAAGTATTGAAGAGAAAAATAAGCTGGCGGGGAGGCTATTTCTTAATAGCTTTAATCTTTGTTTTTACAACAACATCCTGTGTGAAAGACAATTTTGAGCTGGATAAGCTTGCCGGAATAGAATGGAATCCGAATTGGGCAATACCATTGGTATATTCTTCGCTTAGTATAGAAGATATGCTTGTCAAGAAAGATTCACAAGGCCTTATTGTGATAGATGCCGATAATTTTTGTACATTGATGTACAGGAGCAACCTGTTTTCGCTGATAGCAGCCGATTTAATTGATATACCAAACAATCAGCCATCTCCGCTTATAGCAAGTTTAGATGCCGGGCAAGTTTCGGCTTTGGGATTGGCAGGCACTGTTACCGTACCATTTAGTCAAACCATTACTTTTGATTCCGGTGTAAATGGGCCTAAGGTTGATTCTATGTTTTTTAAAGCAGGTAGTATAGATGTATCATTAAATTCAGATTTTCAATACAGTGGTCAAATAAAAATTATACTTCCGGGAGCAAAAAAAAATGGAGTAGTGTTTACTAAAATAATTCCTTTTACATATTCAGGTTCAACACCTGTAATCTCTAATGCAAGTTATGATTTAACAGGGTATGATTTTGATATGACTAATGGAGGTACGGCTTTTAATGAGTTTATAGCCAATTTTGAGGTAACGTTAAGCGGTTCCGGCAATCCTGTTACCACATCCAATCAGATTGTTCTTAATCTGAATCTTAACAATATGAAGTTTGATAAGATATTTGGAGATATAGGGCAAATGTCAATCTCACCAGATGTTGATACAATAGACATATCAGTTTTTAAGAATGTGCTGGGAACAGCTAATTTTTCATTGGCAGATCCAAGGATAAAAGTGTGGATATCCAATTCATACGGTGTACCTATTGATGCTTCTTTGTCGCAATTTGAGGGGTATACTCCGGGAACAGGCACATTTCCTATAACAGGCAGCCCTAATCCATTACCGATTCAAAGTCCCAATTTCAGTCAGATTGGACAAGTTCTTACTGATTCTTTTACGTTGAATAACAGCAATAGTAATTTTGCAACAGTAATAAATAATACTCCTAAATTTTTAATCTATAAGATTAATTCTTTAACGAATCCTGCGGGTGGAACTACTCATAATAATTTTGTTATTGATACCAGTCGTTTAAAGGTTGATATGGAAGTAGAGTTGCCATTATATGGTACAGCTTCAAATTTTGTGCTGATGGATACTATATCTTTTGAGATAAGTGAAACATTACCAGATGAGGTTGAATCGGCATTAATCAGAACTTTCAACTCCAATGGTTTTCCTTTTGATGTGGATATGCAGGTTTATTTTGTTGACAGCCTGTATACTAAATTAGATTCATTAGTGATACCGAATCAGTTGATATTGCAATCAGCAACGGTTAACCCGGGAACAGGTATAGTAACTTCACCTTCTCAAACAACCTATGATGCGGTGTTAACCAAGCCCCGATTAGATAATTTAGGCGGCTCCAAATACCTGCTGATAAAGGCCATTGCAAATACTTTCAACAATGGCACTACAAATGTTAAAATTTATTCGAATTACAAAATTGACTTTAAACTTGGATTAAAGGTGCAGGTAAAGGCTAAGATATGAAGCAATGATTTAAATTAACTATTTATGCTATTAAACAATAAAAATAAGTTTGTTCAAAGCTTTTCTTTTCGTGTGTGCCGGTTATTGCCTTTTGTTTTAGCAACAATGTTGCTTAATACTATTTTTGCTCAACAAAATTTCACATTGTACAATATGGAAATGGTTCCGCAGCGAATGTATGGGAACCCGGCATTTATGCATTCCGCCAAAGTTTATGTAGGTTTACCAATACTATCATCAGAGTACATAAATATCAGCAGCAGCGGTTTTAAATATTCGGATTTGATATATCATAAAGGAGATTCATTGTATATGGATTATGATAATATGCTTGGTAAGCTGGCGAAAAATAATTATATCTCTGCCGCCATCCAGCCTGATATTTTATCCTTTGGTTTTAGGATAAAGAAAAAGAATTATTTCAGTTTTAATGCTACTGAAAAAATACATTTTCGTTTTCGTTATCCTAAAAATTTTATGGAATTTATATGGAAAGGTAATGGGGGTTTATTAGGTGAAGAAGTAAAATTGAATTTTGGAGTGAATTTTACACATTATCGCGAATATGCAATAGGTTATGCAAGAGAAATAGATGATAAACTTACTGTTGGAGGAAAAGTGAAATATTTATATGGAATGGAAAATGTATGGACTGAAAAATCAGATATTTCGCTTACTACAGACCCCAATTATTATGCAATTACTGTTAAATCAAATATAAAAGTAAATACCTCAGGTGTTGATGGTACAGCAGGGGAGGGAAGCGTAAAAGACTATTTGTTTAAAAAGAAAAACAGGGGTATGGGGCTTGATTTGGGAGCTGTATATAAGTACAATGATAAAATTACGGTTTCGGCAAGTATTATTGATTTAGGATTTATTAAATGGAAAGATGCAGTTGCTAACTATCAGAGTAAAAATCCAAATGCCAGCTTTACTTATGAAGGCATGGATATTAATCAGTTGTTTAAACAGGACACAACTAGCAATGCTGCTGAGGTATTGCTTGATTCGATAACTAAAATTTTTAAAATAGACACAATACATACTGTTTATACTACGCGTTTATCCTCGCAAATTTATTTAGGCGGTAATTATAATTTTACAGAAAAGATAAACGCGGGAGTTTTGTTTTATAGCCAGATATTTGATAAATCTATTCATCCCGGGCTTTCCTTATCCTATAATCAAAAAGTGGTACCATGGTTGGGTTTTTCGGTTTCTTACTCGATGTATAACCGAAGCTATAATAATATAGGTTTAGGTTTGGCTTTAGGCAACGGGCCTGTTCAGTTTTATATACTAAGTGATAATGTATTGGGGGCAGTTTTTCCTCAAAACACAAAAAACCTGCATTTGAATTTTGGCCTTAATCTGATATTTGGTAAAGGAGGCAAAGACAAAGACGGTGATGGTGTGGCAGATAAAAAAGATGATTGCATTGATATAGCCGGGTTAAAAGAGCTTAATGGCTGTCCGGACAAAGATGGAGACGGAATTGCCGATAAAGATGATGTTTGTCCGGATGAAAAAGGGCTACCTAAATTAAAAGGTTGCCCGGATAAAGATGGCGATGGTGTTATGGATAAAGAAGATGTATGTATTGATGTTGCCGGGATTGCAGAGCTGAAAGGCTGTCCGGATAAGGATGGAGATGGGATTGCTGATGCTGAAGATAATTGTCCGGATGAAAAAGGTTTGGCCGTATTGAAAGGTTGTCCGGATAAAGATGGAGATAAAGTGAGTGATAAAGAAGATGCCTGCCCGGATGTGCCAGGTGTAGCAGCATTTAAAGGTTGTCCGGATAAAGATGGCGATGGGGTAGAAGACAAAATAGATTTATGTCCGGATAAAGCAGGCGTTGCCAGTAATAATGGCTGTCCGGAAACTAAATTATCATTGATCGATCTTTCGGGCAATACATTGGGAACGGCTATACGTGCTAAGGATGGAACCTTTACATTTGAAGGAGTGCCTTTTGATGAAAATATGCTTTTCAGACTTGATGGTGAACATGTAGATACTATTGTTGAGCTTACTATTATTGTTGGTGGTGAGGCCAGGAAAGCAGTACGGATTAGCTCGGAGTTCCCATACCGCTTTAGTTTTCTTAAATCAGATTCAAATAAATTGAAGAAGGAGGAGGAGGAAGATGTTGCTGTTAAGCTGGATGTGAAAGAAGCGGAAGTATTGAAAAAAGCATTCAACAATCTGGAATTTGCTACAGGAAAGGATCTCATTAAAGAAAGTTCGTATGCTTCATTAGATGAGCTGGCTGGTTTAATGACGAAAAAACCGGGTTGGAGGCTTAAGATTTCCGGGCATACCGATAATAAAGGAGATGCTGTGGCAAATTTGAAATTATCAGAGAAACGTGCAGGGGCGGTAAAGAACTATCTGATTAATAAAGGGATTACTGCTGATCGTTTTAAGGTAGAATGGTTTGGTTCTTCTAAGCCTATTGCCGATAATACTACGGAGGCAGGCCGTCAGCAAAACAGGCGTGTGGAGATGCTGATAATTGAGTGATGCAATAAAGCAGGGCACGGAATTAAAGTCAAAAGGTATAAGTCAAAACCTGTCCTGACGACAGGTCAGGATTCAAAAGAGGCTTATTTTGTATCAATATAACCATGAGAAAAATAGTTCTATCGTTGTTTTTAACAGTTTTTTTGCTTGCCTGTTCACAAAACAATCCTGTAGGAACTCAAATGGTTAATGATACCATAAAACCAGAGGAAAACAATATTTCACAGGAGGCAGAGCTGGAGGGTTTATATGGAGATCGTCATTTAATTAATTGTTCGGATAATGAACAAATAGCGCTAACGGGCGACTTTAAAAAATTGGATTCATTATACAAAAATCTTTTACCAAATGCTTACTCCGGACAAACAATCTATGTAAAATTAAAAGGACTTTTTACTTCCGAAGGAAAGAGTAAAGAATTATTGGTGAAAGAAGTGCTGCAGGCAGAACAAAAAAATGATAAAAACACATGTATACCTTATGATTATTGGTGCAGGGGAAGCGAGCCTTTTTGGATGGTACAGATTTCAGCAAAAGAAAATTTGATTGATTTCTTTGATCCGATGTCATCTGAGTATTATCATTTCAGCTTTTCAAAGCCGGAAAACAGGCAGGCCACAACTATTTATACTGCTGAAGATAAAACAGCTAATAACAAAATAAGGATTAGCATTACAAAAGAAGAATGCAGCGATGGTATGAGTGAACGGAAGTATCAATATAAAGCGGAAGTAGTATTGAATGGTATAACATATAATGGTTGTGCAATAGGAATTAAAGATTAGAAAGCCTGCTTCGCAAATTCATAATCCCCAACTATTGGGGATTGTTATTCATAACTATGAAATTACACGTAATAAATACAGGAAATTTTAAATTAGATGGGGGGGCTATGTTTGGTGTAGTTCCGAAAGTTTTATGGAGCAAAACAAACCCTGCCGATGAAAATAATTTGTGTAACTGGGCTATGCGTTGTTTGCTTATTGAAGATGGGAAAAAGCTTATTTTGATTGATAACGGGCTTGGAGATAAGCAGGATGCAAAATTTTTTAGTCATTATTATTTGAATGGTGATGATTCTCTTGAAAAATCCTTGAATGCAACAGGTTTCAGTACGGATGATGTTACAGATATGTTTCTTACTCATTTGCATTTTGACCATTGTGGTGGCGGCATAAAATATAACAAAGACCGGACGGGATTTGAGCCCGTATTTAAAAACGCCACTTACTGGAGCTATTCAGAGCATTGGGAGTGGGCTACAAATCCGAACCCGCGTGAAAAACCCAGTTTTATCAAGGAGAACATATTACCAATGCAGGAAAGCGGGCAGTTGAAATTTATCAAGCCTCACCCTCTCTACCCCTCGGCTCCGCTCGGGGTACGTTTGGAGAATGGGGTAGGGGGTGAGGCTGAATATATTAGTGGTGGAGAAATAGGAAATTTTTTTTCTATATTAGTTACACGAGGCCATACCGATGCCATGATGATACCTCATATAAAGTACAAAGGAAAAACCATCGTATTTATGGCCGATCTGTTACCTTCTGTTGGCCATATTCCCTTATCGTATGTGATGGGTTATGATACCCGGCCTTTGCTTACATTGAAAGAAAAAGAACCATTTATGAACCGTGCAGCTGATGAGGAATATATTCTATTCTTTGAGCATGATTCCGTAAATGAATGTTGTACGGTTCAGTGCACGGAGAAAGGTGTGAGATTAAAGGATGCCTTTACGCTGAAAGAGTATTTCGGAGAGTAGCTTGTCCTTTCCTTTATGGCAAAGTTTTGTAATAACTTCATTGAATAAATTTATCCAAGAGATTAAAATGCCAAAGAAATTATCTATAGTTATTCCCGCCTACAACGAAGCAGCAACTATTCATCTTATCCTGAATAAGATAAAGGCTGTTATACTTATAAATGATATTCAAAAAGAAATCATTATTGTGAATGACTGTTCCACAGACCAGACGGCAGCTGTTGTAAAAGAATATATTAATAACAATAAAGAATTAAATATAGTATTATTCAACCAGGAATATAATCAGGGGAAAGGAGCGGCTCTGCATAAAGGTATTGCATTGGCTACCGGTCATTATCTGATTATTCAGGATGCAGACCTTGAATACGACCCTAATGAATATAATATTCTTTTAAAGCCTGTTGTTGAAGGATTTGCTGATGCTGTTTATGGTTCACGCTTTATGGGTGGCCGACCGCATCGTATATTGTTTTTCTGGCACACACTGGGAAATAATTTCCTTACTTTTCTTTCAAATGTATTTACTAACCTGAACCTTACAGATATGGAAACGTGTTATAAATTGTTCAGGACAGAAATTATTCAACGTATACAACTCAAAGAAAAACGTTTCGGATTTGAACCAGAAGTAACGGCAAAGCTCTCCAAAATACCTAAAATAAGAATATATGAAGTAGGGATTTCTTATTATGGAAGAACCTACGATGAAGGAAAAAAAATTGGCTGGAAAGATGGATTCAGAGCACTTTGGTGTATCTTGAAGTATAATTTGTAGAGGTCTCATTTAGTTCGGAGTTGGTTAAACAATATAAAATTCATAGTCACCCTGAGCGACCTGTACTGAGCGGAGTCGAAGTAAGTCGAAGGGCGTAATTCGCTAAAATCCGTAATTCATAGATGATTGTTCACGAAAATTATTCATTAAAAAAGCTTAATACTTTTGGTATTGGTGCCTCCGCACGTTATTTTGCGGAGTTATCATCTATTGATGGATTTAGAGAAATTCTCTCAGATAAACAGTTTATTGATAAACAAAAACTGGTTCTGGGAGGAGGAAGTAATATCCTTTTTACCAAAAATTTTGATGGAATTGTTCTAAAAAACAATCTTAAAGGAATTAAGATTATTAAAGAAACCGATGATTATTGCTTTATAAAAGCAAGTGCTGGCGAGGTTTGGCACCAGTTTGTGATGTACTGTGTTACAAACAATTATGCCGGTTTAGAAAACCTATCGCTTATTCCGGGCAATGTGGGAGCAAGCCCTATGCAAAATATTGGGGCTTATGGTGTGGAAATAAAAGATTGTTTTTATGAACTTGAAGCACTTCACATTGCCGATAATACTATACACACCTTCACAAATGCCGGTTGCAAATTCGGGTACCGCGAAAGTGTTTTTAAGTACGAATACAGAAATCAGTTTGTTATAATTTCTGTTACCTATCAACTTCGTAAAAAGCCTTTGTTTAACACCAGTTATGGTGCTATAGAAAAGGAATTGGAGAAAATGGGAATAAAAGAACCAAGTATACAAGCTATTAGCAGAGCAGTATGCAATATACGCAGCAGTAAATTACCCGATCCTGCTAAAATAGGTAATGCCGGCAGCTTCTTTAAAAATCCTGAAATAACAGGCATCAAATACAGTTTGCTAAAACAGAAATTTCCTGAAGCTGTGAGCTATCCGCTTGCAAATGGTAATGTGAAGCTAGCTGCTGGCTGGCTGATTGAACAATGTGGCTGGAAAGGTAAAATAGTTGGAGATGCCGGAGTGCATAAGCTACAGGCCTTGGTGCTGGTAAATTATAACAATGCAACCGGTAATGAAATTTATGAACTTTCTCAGAAAATAATGGATTCCGTAAAAGAAAAATTTGATGTTGACCTGGAACGGGAAGTAAATATCATCTGAATTCTAAAAAATTCTGATAGCACAAATGGAATAATTACCATGTTTATCTGTGCTGCTATTAGCACCATTGCTGAAGCTTTGAGACCAGGCATCATTCTGGGAGGCTTCGGTTGAACTCCAGTAAAAATCATCAGGTAAGTTAATCTTACCAGAGGCTTTTTGTTGATATAACAAGTGTAACTCGTCTTTTGAAGGTAAGTACCAATCGTCATAACCACTTATGTCAAGATTATCACAAATACTTGCAGCATAAGTGCCTTGTCCCTGGATATTAACAATAACTTTAGTGTTTTCCCTGCCCCAACCCACACCCGTGCCTGTAGCATGCGTAACTATTGAATTATTATTATTAGACCATGGTATGTTAAAACTTTGATTGACTTTCGATACAATTAAGCCATGTCTTCCTGTGCTATCAATATAAAAAACAATACCACCTCCAAAGTTTTGACCTATTGTGATTGAGGGAGGGGGAGCAATAGAGAAATTGTTGGACTGTGGCAAATTTTTGCTTTCTTTCTCGCAACTGGAAACTATGGCCACACATAAAATAATAGATATTGCAAAAAGTAAAATCTCTTTTTTCATTCGTCTTCCCATTGAAATTAAAACAGGGTTTATCCGCTTGTTTAACAGACGTATAATTACCTGACGTTAAAATTACGATGCTGACTTACTTGAAAAAAGGGGGGGCAATGGCAACTTACACACCGCAAATTGTTAATAACCCGAATTTTTGTTAACTACTTTATGAAAATTGTTTCTTTGGCAGATTTTACAAAAACGTTTAATCTGAAAAGAATTAAAAAATCCGGATGGCACAAACCCCGTAATTTCCGGGTTTGTTGGTACTACTGTTGGCTCCGTTAGTAAAACTTTGAGACCATGCTCCGGATGTAGAAATTTCAGTTGAGCTCCAATAAAAATCTTCTGTTAAACCATTAATTTTTCCTGCTGCTTTTTGTTGGTATATTAAATTTAACTCTTCTTTTGCTGGTAAAAACCAATCATCGTAACCATTTAAAACTAAGCTGTTGCATTCATAAGCGGCATAATTACCTTGTCCCTGGGTATTAACAATGGTAATTGAATTTTCAGCGCCTTTGCCTAATGCAGTTGCTGTTGCATTGGTAGTTACTGGGGTGCCGGTACACCATTGTCTTGTACCAATTTGATTTAAAGTATCTACAACCAATCCATGCAATCCACTTTGGTCAACATAAAAAACAACACCTCCACCATAACTTTGCCCGATTCTAAATACGGGTTTATCAGATTGGGGTTCAATATCATCATTTTTTCTACAGCCTGAAAAAACTGTAACACAAACAATAACACATTTAAGAAAAAGTAATATTTCTTTTTTCATTTAAATCAAGTTAAAAATGTCTTTAATTCGCTTCACACTTAATAATCACGACTAAAAATTGAAGAACTATTATAAAATAATTCTAAAAACGCATGCGAATATATAAAAGGTTTGACCAAATTCAATCCTTTGTCGATGAATTAATGGTATTTGTCTTCGGATAGAAAAATATAGAAGGTCGCTCGTTTATTGGCGGATAAAGTGTTGGCTTAAATAGATTCTTTAACATATTTTTGCAACAAGGGCTTTCCTTTTCATTCCCTGTTAATTACTATTCAAAAATACCTTGCTGACAAACAAAAAATAGTAAGTACCTTTG
Source organism: Bacteroidota bacterium (assembly GCA_023251835.1). Lineage (GTDB taxonomy): Bacteria > Bacteroidota > Bacteroidia > 2-12-FULL-35-15 > 2-12-FULL-35-15 > 2-12-FULL-35-15. The sequence goes on from JAHEXZ010000119.1 coordinate 12,021, forward strand.
CACCCGCTTTTTAAAAAAGCGAGAGGTTTGGGATTACACCTGTTCTATTTTAGCTTGTCCATTTTAAAAACTAAATTTATTATAAACACTTATTAAT
>JAHEXZ010000158.1 GCA_023251835.1 Bacteroidota bacterium
ACAAGCTCAGAGTGACCCGTGTGCCAGTCATACTGAGCTTGTCGAAGTATCTGGGTTGGCCATTTTGAAATATAACAATGCGGAAATTTATCCCGTGCACAGTATAATTTCCTACTCAATATGACTTCGCGCGCGGTCAGTCTGAGCGAGCCTGCACTGAGCTTTTGCCGAAGTGAAGACTGTGGGCAGGTGATTTCTATTACTGACTCTAACCTGTTTTGCTAATCGCAAACCCGGTAAGATTCAGTATAATTTAAACTAACAATTGGTATAATACGGTGAAATCATCAGGTATACTACAACCCCTGTGATGGTCACATAAAGCCATATCGGGAAGCTCCAGCGTACTAATTTTCTATGTTTTTGTGTATATTTTTGCCCTTCAGGCTGCCGGCTTTTTAAACCATAATAAAACGACAATAATACCAAAGGTAATACCATTGCAGCCAGAATAATATGACTGACAAGTATGATTAAATAGGTTGTACGCAGGGGGCTTTCAGCAGGAAAAGTAGTTTCTTGCGCCATCCAGTGATAAGTTATATACGATAAAAGAAAAACGGCTGACAGGCAAAAAGTGATACTATTCAATTTTTTATGGACTGTAATATTTTGTTGTTTAATCATGTATAATGATAGCAAAAGCAAAAGCGTACAGGTACCATTAAGCATAGCATTTAGCTTCGGTAATTTATATACAAAAGCAGGTATGGTTTCAGGAACGGGCAGTATTTTTTTGTTAAGCACAATAACTGCCATGAATACAATCACAGAAACAATCGTTACTAACCTGAACATTAATTTGTCTTTCATCATTATTATTTTTTTGTTTTTATTTTTTCTTCACCGGATTCTTTAATAATATATTCTGCCATCAGTACTTTTATAGCATCTATCAGGTCGTTTACGCCCTTAATTTTGGTTCCATCATAAATACCACGAATATGTTTTTCTTTATCCACCAAAACAAACAGGTCGCTATGTATAAAATCATTTGGGCCGCCATCGCCTTGCAATGCATTTACTAAATAGCCCTTGCGAGCTATATCATACAGTTGTTTTTTATCACCCGTAACAAAGTTCCACATTTTAGTATCGGCATGTACCATTTTTGCATAGTTATTTAATACAGGTACGGAATCATTTTCGGGGTTTACGGTATGAGAAAGTATTTGTACAAGTCCGTTGGTATAAGCAAATTTTTCCTGTATTCTGAGCATTTGCGTGGCCATTTTCGGGCAAATGGATTGACAAGTGGTAAAAAAATAATCTGCAACATAGATTTTACCATCGTACGTTTTTTCAGTGATTGTATCTCCATCCTGGTTTACAAATTTGAATGGTGGAATAGTATGGTAAATCGTATCCTTTCCATTGGCAGCTATTTCTTTTTCACCGTAATAAGGCAGTCTTACAAAATTATGTTTGCCGGTTGTAAGAAATACGTAGAGGATGGATGGAAAAGATAACAGTAGCAGCAGGATAATTATTTTTCTTTTCACGGATTGAGATTTATACAGATACTTTATTAAAACAGTTCAATTTGTTTGACCTCACCCCAGCCCTCTCCTTAAAGAAGGAGAGGGAGCATTGGGTTAGTTCTTATTAAGTAATTGTGTTATATCATTCTTTGGATTTAATAAAGGTACAAAGTAAAATGGCTCCGCTGTTTATGCGAAGCCATTATATCGTGTTATTTATTTGTCATTTTTTATTTATGTTCTCCAGCATCATCACCACCATGATTTTCTTCATGGCTGCTGTTTCCATGTTCACTTTCTCCGCCATGATGTCCGGCAGCAGCGGCAGCATTTAATTCTATTTTTTGTTTTACAATAAGCTCATCCATTTTTTCTTTGTATTGGCCGTTGTAAACGGCTTCGGCAAGGCAAATGTATACCAGGTATATAATGAATATAATATAGGGAACAAGAATGCTGTATTTGAGTGCTTTCTTTTCGTCTCCCAGATGCATAAAGCTGAATACTATGAAGTATGCTTTACCAATGGTTAAACCAATGAAGATAAACTTAAGCAAAACTGTTGAGGTTCTGTCGGGCTGCAACAAACCCATTTCTCTGGCATAAGAACCGATAAGAAGCTCCATAATAGTAACTGTTAACATAATCCAGAATACATTCCAGAGCTTTCTGCGCTTACCTTTTCCTTCTTCTTCGCTATGATGAGCCATTAACTCATATTGCGGGTAATCATCGTGAAATTCTGACATATGATGAATTATTAAATTGTTATATTATTAAATTGTTATGTATGCTTTATAAAAGATAGAAAAAGGTAAATACGAATACCCATACCAAATCCACGAAATGCCAATATAAGCCGGTTTTTTCGACCATTTCATAGTGTCCGCGTTTTTGATAAGTTCCTTTAATTACATTAGTAAAAATAATTATGTTAATGACTACACCACTAAATACGTGAAAGCCATGGAAGCCGGTGATGAAGAAGAAAAAGTTAGCAAATACAGGTAAACCATACTCATTTACGGTCATATTTGCACCATAAATTGTTTTTTCAACCCACTGTCCGTTTTCAAATACGCTGCGTAAAGCACCATGTTCAGTACCTATGATAAAGTGATACCATTCCCAGGCCTGCGAGCCAACAAACATTGCCCCACCAATGATGGTTAATAATAACCAGATGGTTACACTTTTTTTATCATTACGATGGCCTGCTTCTACAGCCAGAACCATGGTAACAGAGCTCATAATAAGGATAAGTGTCATTAATCCTACATAAGCCAACGGAATATGCCCTTCATAAAAAGGGAAATGGGTAAATACATCGCCCGGATTAGGCCATACTTCGGGGTGTTTATGGCGCATAAAGCCATATGCACACAATAATCCTGAGAAGGTTAATGCATCGGATACAAGGAAAAACCACATGTATAGTTTTCCGTAACTAACACCAAATGGTGATTTTCCACCACTCCAGGCTGATTCTGAATCGTTTTCTGCAATTGCGTGACTTGACATACTTTCCTATGCTAAAATTGTAAAATAAAAACTATGATTTATAACATATTTTTGTTTCCGGGTGCTAATATGCAAAATTTCATTGAAATTTTTAGCGAATAAATAATAAAAATAAAAACAAATATATCCATAGCACATCCAAAAAATGCCAAAAGGTGGCACAAAGCCTTATTCCTAAAAGGTTTTCGGAGTTATATCTATGCAGTAACGATTTTACCCATACAACCAATAAAGCAACCATGCCAAAAAACAAGTGTACAAGGTGCAAACCTGTAATTGCATATAAATAAGAACCTGAAGCGCTGCTGGTTTTTCCTGCAAAAAATATTTTCTGCTCTACTAAATATCCCCAGGCTTTAAACTGGCATACTACAAATGCAAAGCCTAACAGAAAAGTCATTAAAGAAGCGATTTTAATATTTTTATAGTTATTCTTTTTTGCTGAAGCTAAGGTCCAATTCATAGTAACACTGCTCATCATAATGATTGCTGTACTTATATAAAATAACTGCGGCAGTTCAAACGTAAGCCAATAACCTTTCCCTCTGCTTACCACATAAGCACTGGTGAGCGATGCAAAAATCATCACCATAGCTACAATGGATACCCAAAGTAGCGGGATGGCGGCTTTTGATTTGTTGATACGTTTTTCTTCGGTTACTGATACTGTTTCCATAATTTTATTTTCCAATCATCACAGCCAATTGCACTACCGGAAGGTAAACAAATGAACCAAACATCAATTTACGTGCGGCATCTACCGTACATTCCCTATACAGCAAATATGCCTGATAAACAAAAAATGCTCCGGCCAAAGTTATTATTAATGCCGATATAAAACCCGACATGTGAAATAAAATCGGCAACAGGCTGATTGGCAACAAAAATAATGTATATACCAATATCTGAAAAGCACTGCTTTTATCACGCCCTCCCAGCGATGGCAACATCCGGAATCCGGCTTTTTTATAATCATCATCCAGCACCCAGGCGATTGCCCAGAAATGCGGGAACTGCCATACGAACTGTACTGCAAATAACAACCAAGCCTGAAAAGCAATTTCGCCAAATCCTGAGGTACTGGCCACATGACCCAACATTGGAGGAATTGCTCCGGGAAATGCTCCTACAAATACTGCAAATGGCGTAACCTGCTTTAGAGGAGTATACACCACAGAGTAAAGAATTAATGCCAATGTGCCCAGAACGCCACTTAAAGGATTCATAAAAATCCAAAGCAGTGCAATTCCACATGCAGCCATAACAGATGCCAAAAGAAAGGATTCATTGATGGTCATGCGTTCCCGGGGCAGCGGTCTGTTTTGGGTGCGTTCCATCAATTTATCAAGGTTTCGCTCAATAATCTGGTTAAAACCATTTGAGGCGCCTGTTACTAAGAAACCACCAAGTATGAGCAAAAGCATTTTAGCCCAGTTAACTTCCTGTGAGCCAATAACAAAACCAATAGCAGCCGACA
>JAHEXZ010000056.1:0-5496 GCA_023251835.1 Bacteroidota bacterium
ATTTACATCATCTGTCTTTTTATTTTTTGCATCCCCGGGTTCTGTTAATTTCTTTTCAGCATAGTACCTTTGCTTAATAGTTTCTTTGTCATCCGCTTTATTCAGCCATTCTTCATTTTCGGGTCTTTTAGTAGTATCTTGCAATTGTTCTATTTTGGAAGTAGCTTTTTCTTCCTCTTGTTTTACGGGATATTCCTTTTTTGTGGTCTCAGTTATACCTTTTTCAGCGTAATACTTTTGCTTAATAGTTTCTTTGTCATCTGCTTTATTCAGCCATTCTTCATCTTCTGGTTTTTTAGTTTCATCCTGCATTTGCTTTACTTTAATATCGCCAGCAACCAATGTAGAATCATTGTCAAAGAAAGTATCAATAGCATTTAAAGTTTCGCTATATGTCAGGGCCTCGTCATTATCAATGCCATATTTTTTAGAACGTTCAGGAAGCGGAGTCTTAGTCTTAGCCACTCCCTTATCCTGTTTATTTACATCATCTGTTTTTTCATTTTTTGCATCTTCTGATTCTGCCGATTTCTTTTCAGCATAGTACTTTTGCTTAATAGTTTCTTTGTCATCCGCTTTATTCAGCCATTCTTCATTTTCGGGCCTTTTAGTAGTATCTTGCAACTGTTCTATTTTGGAAGTAGTTTTCTCTTGCTGTTGATTTACTGATTCTTCCTTTTTTGTGGTGGTTCCCTGCATATTTGCTGCTACTGTGTCTTTCTTTTCCTGAACAGGGGTTTCTTTAACTGTTTCGGTTTGTTTATCCTCATTAGTATTTACTATATCTTCCGTTTTCTTTACAGATTCGGTGTTATTTTTCTGTTTAATATTAACTATTGCCGTATCTTTCTTTTCCTGAACAGGGGTTTCTTTAACTGTTTCGGTTTGTTTATCTTCATTGCCGGTGTTTAGTAATTTTTCGGCTTTTTTTACAGGTTCTTCTTTTATAAGGGTTGTGTCTTTTTTATCCTGGTTGATCACTTCTGTATTTTTTTCCTGAGCATCTTCAGTTTTTATTGTTTTTTGAGAAGAAGCAAGGGAGTCTTTGTTTTCTATAAGAGATTCACCGCTAAAAGGATTATCATTTTCTGGGGGATTAGCAAGTTGCTCCTCCTTCAACCGTTTTTCTTCTGCCTCCTGCTCTATCTTCGAATCAACTTTTAGAACTTTTAGTTCAACTCTTCTGTTAAGTGCCCTTCCTTCTTCAATAGCATTGTTGGCAATTGGCTGAGTTGCACCATAACTTTTATATTTTATACGTTTTTTATCAACACCCATACTTATAAGGCGGTCAGCTACAGCTTTTGCACGCTCTTTCGAAAGTTTTAGTTCCTCCTTTGAAATGGCTGTATTATCCGTATGATCAGAAATTTCAATTTGGAGAGTAGATGTATTATTCATCAATGCAACTACACGCGACAAGTCTAAGAAGGACTCCTGCTGCAATGTAGATTGATTAAAATCAAAAGAAATATTATCCAATACTATTTTTTTCCCTTCTTCCAATTTCGGCATTGTTATTACTTTAAGATCCTTTTCATATTCTCTTCCTGCATATATTGGTACAGTTACATTAATTGACTGAAACAAATAACCAGGTTTTCTATAAAAAACATCTATCTTTTTATTGCAAGGAATCGCAATCTGTGAATATCCTTCACTATCACTCTCTGTTTTTTCTATCAATTGTTTAGCAGTCCTATCTATTACCTCAATCTGCACATTGTTAATGGGTTTTCCATTTTCATCAAACACCTTACTGGTTATATAAGCATTCTTTCTTTCCAGCATGATGTTTTTATTTATTTCTTCATAATGCTTTTTTTCGGTAAGATCAATGGACCTCACATAGCTGGTATGGTCAGGTGAAATAATTTTTATCTCATAATTTTTACCATGAGGAAGTGAAACTAAGTACTTCCCGGTTTTAGCTAATGATGTTGTACTGCCAATAATTTTGCCGGTTGTCTTATCCTTTATAGTAATTTTTGCTCTTAACCATTGTTTATTTTCATCAACAATAATACCTTTTAACAAGGTGGTGTTTTTTTTCAGGATATTTTCTTCTAACAACACCTGATATATATCTTTTTCTCCAAATCCATCCGGTTTAGCAGCAGAATAATACGCTGTTTTTCCATCAGCAGCCATCACAAAATAAAGTTCATCTTCAGGAGTATTGATATACGATCCCAAATTCCGGGGCTGTTCCCATGTATCAGTGGAATCAATATGTTCCGACATAAAAATATCATATCCGCCCATTGAACCGTGACCCATAGAGCTAAAGAAAAGCGTATTTCCATTAGGATGGATAAATACACTCTCTTCATCTTTATCAGTATTGATTGGTTCACCAATATTTATGACTTCTCCCCATATTCCTTTTTCATTTTGGGTACAATACCAGATATCTTTTTGTCCTAAACCACCTGGTCTGTCACTAACAAAATAAATAGTACGCCCATCAGGTGAATAGCTTGCTGAAGTTTCATTGCTGCTGCTGTTAATAGCAGATAATACTACCATAGGCAAACTCCAGTCTCCATTGATTATAACAGATTCCAGAATATCACCTTTCGCACTTTTATTGTCTACTTCATGGCAAAGCAGCATTTTGCGGCCATCATTTGTTAATGCCATTGCTGAACTATTCACTTCATAAAGATTAACCTCCCGGTTTAATGCTATTGCCGTTTGCCACCGTTCATTATCTTCGCCATATTCAGACATATAGATGCGCTCTTTGTTTTGTGGTGGTTTAGTTTTGGGCTTAACAGACTTAGGGTCAGTGGCAATGTTTGATGGCCTGCCTGAAGTAAATATGAGTGTTCTTCCATCTGCCGAAATAAGCGGAGCATAATCTTCAAAAGGAGTGTTTATTACTGCTCCCATATTTCTGATTTCCATTTTTATACTATCTTCTCCTGCAATAGCTGAAGAGTCTGTAAACTCCATACTGGTAGAGTCAACAAATGCACTATCCGTCATAGTAGTATCTAATCCTTCATACTCTGAAACTTCAGTAGTAGAATCAATTTGTTCCATACCATATTCGGAACCATCGCCTTCTTCCATGTTAGTAGAATCCTTTTCCTGGTCAAAAGCATCCTCTTCCATCTGCTTGTTTATTGCATCCTGAATTTCTTTCATTCGGTTTTCGGCAGCATTTTGTTCAGCCTTCGTATCCATTTTTAATACTTTCAGCTCTATTCTGCTTGGGAATGTTTCTGCTTCTTTTTTACCACTTACAACAGGTTCTTTAGACTCATAACTGGCATATTTTATACGTTTAGCATCACAACCATTATTTATAAGATAATCTGCCACTGCCTTTGCTCTGTCTTGTGAAAGTTTCTGCTTATTCTTATCAGTTGCCAGGTTATTTGCATTATCAGATATTTCTATCTGCAGTGAGGGCATATCTATCATCAGCTTTATAACCAAATCCAGGTCTGAAAAAAATTCCTGTTTAAGAATGGCTTTATCCGGTTCAAAGGAAACATTATTCAGAACAATTCTTTTTCCGGGTTCAATTTTTTGCTGGACTAAGTTTTTTAAATTTTTTTCATAGCCAATAGCATTTGGTATGGCTATATTGACCGATTGAAAAAAATAACCAGGTTTGCTAACAACAACGCCAAAGTTTTTACCGGGAGGAACAGTACTATACCAGGCGCCTTCCTCATCATTGAATATTTTTTCAATCACTTGTTTATTATTCTTATCAATGATTTCAATCAGCACACTTAGGGGAGCACCATTTTCATCAATCACTCTGCCTGATATAGAAGCACTCTTTGATTCAAGAAGAATAATTTTTGAAAATTCGCCATATCCGATTCCTTTTGTTTCAACTGGTTCTATAAATGTTGTATAACCTTTGGCAGAAAATTTTACATCATAATTTTTATCTGCCGGAAGTGAAACTAAGTATTTACCTGTAACTCTGTTAGATGTAAAAGCTCCTATTGGTTTATCATTCGCCTGATCTGCAAGTATAATCCTTGACTTTAAAAAACGTCCGTGTTCATCAATAACAACCCCTTTTAGCAATACATTACTCTTCTTTAAAATAGTATCGTTAAAAGTAATGCTGTATATATCATCCCCCCCCCCTCCATTAGCTTCATATGACGCATAATAGGCTGTTTTCCCGTTTGCTGCCATTTCAAAATACATATCATCATTAGTAGTATTGATGGAGGCCCCCATATTAACCGGGACACTCCATTTTCCGGAAAGTTCATCAAGAGTTGACATATAAATATCAAAACCTCCTGTGGACTGATGTCCTTTTGAACTAAAGAAAAGTGTATTGCCATTGGGATGAATAAAAACACACTCTTCATCCAGCGTGCTATTCACATTAGTGCCCAGGTTTATTGCTTCTCCCCATTTTCCGTACTTATCTTTTGTGCAAGACCATATATCTTTGCCGCCTAAACTTCCTTTCCTGCCACTAACAAAATAAATTGTTCTTCCGTCAGGGGAGATACTTGAAGCAGTTTCATTGGCATCACTATTTATGGGAACAGGCAATTTCACAGGTTCTGACCATTCATCGCCATGGAGCAATGATTCATAAATATCTCCATTTGGAGTTTTTTCATCTTTCTCGCGGTATAACAACATACGTTGACCATCGCTGGATAATCCTATTGCCGTATTGTTCTTTTCAGGAAGGTTAATCACAGGGTCAAGTAATTCAGGAGTTGACCACTTTTTGTTTTTATTATCGTAATGCGATATATATATATTCTCTTTGCCTATCTTTCCCTTTTGTATATCTTTTTTATTTGTAGGCCTTGCAGAAGTAAATATCATTATAGAACCATCAGCCGTAATGTGAGGGGCATAATCAGGGAAAGCAGAATTTATTGCTGCACCCATATCGGTAATTTCTACTTTTAATGAATCTAACCTAACAATATCTATCCTTTGCTGAACAATCTCTTTATTGATTGAATCAGTTTTTGGCTTCTGTAGTTCTGTAGTTACAACAGATGTTTTTAGTGTGTCAACGGCAGTTGTATCCGTTTTCTTTTCTTCCTTCTTTTCAACGGACGTAACAGTTTCTTCTGTTTTAGCAACAGTTGTATCAAGTGTTTTAGTAGCATTTTCAACTACTGTTTTTTCTTTAGCTTGATTGGATTCAATAGTATCTGTTGTCTTTACAATTACATTCTGCTTTTCTTTGAGAACAGTTTCTTCTTTTAGGGCATGTGTTTCCTGGCTATCGCCCATCTCTTGACTTTCTTTAACAACAGCAATTTCTTCATTTGATTTTATACCCGATTCAATTGTAGGTTGATTTTCTTGTTTTTCAGCAACTGAATCCGTTTTAACAATTTTTGTGGCTGATTCTGTTACAACTGTTTTATCTTTTTCCTCAACAGGAATAATTTTATCTTTAACAGGCTCAATCTCGTTTTTTTCATTCTGCTTTTCCCGGTTGGTAAGCTCTTCGACTTTTAAATCATCCTGTTTTTCTTC
>JAHEXZ010000056.1:5596-34281 GCA_023251835.1 Bacteroidota bacterium
GTTTTTTCTATTCCGGAAAATGTTAAACTATCTTTTTTTTGTTTCTCTTTTTCATTGACCAATGCAATTTCATCGGGCCTTACGCCAGGTTCTGTTATAATTTCTTTTTCCTGTTTCTCAATAACAGTATCTGTTTTTGTAATAATCTCAGGTTCTTTTTTTTGTTTCTCTATAACTGCTAAAGACAGACTATCCTCTTTAATAGTTTTGTTTTGTCCGGTTGCTAATGCTGTACTTGCGGGTTTCTGGCTTTCAGGCATAGTAACATTCAATACTTTAAGCTTTACTTTACCATTTGTTGCATTTTTATTTTGACCGTCTCCGCTAACCAACTCAACAGGCTGAGCTGCATCACTCCCTTTGTATTTAAATCTGCTCCGATCTATTCCTTTACTAACCATATAGTCAATAAATACTTTTGCTCTTTGATCGGACATTTCTCTCCTGTTTTTTGCAGAGATAGTATTATTATTATCAATACTTACTGATATTGCAAACTGAAGGGACGTTATTTCATTCATCAATTCAACAAGTTGCTCCAGATCGGCATGTGAGTTTTCTTTTAAGGTAGCCTGATTGGATTCAAAAGTGATATTATCAAGAACTTTATCTTTCCCAATTTCTATCTTTATTAATGTAATTTTTTTAAGTTTTTTTTCATATCCTGCAGAATCAGGGATAACTATATTAACGGAATGAAAAAAGTAACCAGATTTACTAAAAACCACATTATAGTTACCGGAAGGTAAAGAAATCCGGGAGTATCCTATTCTGCTGCTTTGAAACCTCTGAACTATCTGACTTGTGGTATTATCCGTAATATCAATTTCAACAATAAGCGGCATACCGGTTTCATCAACAACCAAACTGGATAAAAAACCGTTTTTTCTAATCTCTGTATCAACCGAATCCTGCTGTGCAAAAAGAAAAATGGAGAGGGAACAAAGAATAGCAGAAAGGAATATTTTCATATGAGAATGATACACAACTCTATAGCCTTTATGGTCAATCCTTTATTTTTGAATCTGTTTTTTATATTTTAAACCGGCTGATGGCTCTTTAAGAGGTTATAGCTCAAGAAGATTATTGCTGATCCAGAACAATATCGGCCTGCATTTCTGCATAACCGGCTTTGAACGGAACATCAACAGATACTGTATTTTTTTTATAACCGTCAGCAGTAATTTCAAACTCATACTTTTTCCCGGGAGGAAGCGAAACAAGATATTTTCCTGTAGCTTTATTTGATTTAAAAGAACCTATATATTTTCCAGTGGTTTTATCTGTTAAAACAATTGTAGAACCAACAGGCTTTTCACTTTTATCCATCACCCGGCCAGTTAACAAAGTCACATTTTTTTTCATAATATCCTCAAGAAATGTAATACTGTAAATATCGAGGTCTCCGAGTCCTCCAGGCCTTGATGATGCATAATAGCCGGTTTTTCCATTGGCACCCATCACAAAATAAATATCGTCACCATCCGTATTTAGGGGAGCTCCAAGGTTTTCAGCTTTAGCCCATGATTGTGTAGTTTCATCAAAAACCGACATAAAAATATCATATCCTCCCATGGTATTGTGGCCTTTTGAGCTAAAGAAAAGCACTTTTCCGTTGGGGTGAATAAATACTCCTTCTTCACCTTCTGTGCTATTCACATTTCTACCAACATTAATTGCTTCTCCCCATGCACCATCTTCATTTTGTGTACATGACCATATATCCATGCCACCATATCCCCATTTGCGGTCGCTGGTAAAATAGATAGTTCTTCCGTCAGGAGAAATACTGGCCGAAGTTTCATTTTCATCGCTATTGACAGGAGTTGGTAAACGCACTGCATCAGACCATTCATCACCTGTTAATACAGATTCAAGAATATCACCATTTGAATTTTGTTCATTTCCTCCACGGTAAATGAACATACGCTGCCCGTCATTTGATAATGCAATAGCTGAATTATCAATATCCGGGGTATTGATAGTTGGTCCAAGCATAAATGTTACTAACCACCTTGCATTCTTATCATCATAATAAGTGATGTAAACATTTTCTTTTCCTTCTTTTTCCTTAACGATGTCTTTTTCAACTACGGGTTTGCGTGAAGTAAACACCATTACAGTTCCATCTGCAGATATTAGGGGAGCATAGTCAGCGAAAGGAGAATTTACCTGTGGTCCTAAATTTTTAATTTCCACTTTTATAGAGTCTTTTTGTTGTGCACAAACCAGGATAGATAGTGTGTACAAAAAAGTGGTCAATATTATTTTCATATTTAATTGCTAATTTTTAACTGAATTTTTTATGTTAATACTTGTTTTTTATACTAATTGATTAAAAACGTGATCTTGACTGTGCAATAAAAGGATTGCGGGCGTTATACCGAAGCGATAATTCAAACCCTCCTTTTCCCACACTGGCTACTTTTAAGCGCGATACATTTATATCATAACTCATTCCAATGGTATAGTTGGAATATTCCAGTAAAAGCGCTACAATGGCAGCATCTTTTGCCCGGTAATATCCTCCTATAGCAATTGCAGAAGTAGTTCTGTTTCTTGTATACTTACTTTTCTGGTTTAAAACATAACGAACCAAAGAGCCTGCATATATTTCGGCAGGTGCACCTTGTTTATAACAAACCAGTCCCGGAACAAAACCTATATTAGTATAAGGCACACTAAGCAATGCATTGCCATGCAAAACAAATTTAACATATAAGTTGTCCTGGTTTCCCATAAAGGAATAATCCGGACGGGAAATATGAAAAATAGAAAGACCTATATTGACTCTAAAATCATTGTTGTCAACCACACGTTTCATACCTGCAGTATTGTTATATGTATAAACTATACCTGCTCCTACATCAGGATAAGCTTTGGATGCAGTGGCAGGCAAATTTTCCCGGGAGCTTAACGTTGGATTATAGGCCATACCATCAAACTGGTTGCCCCAGGTCAATTGTGTATAATCTACACTTCTTTGAGCATAACCTATCTGTATTCCTCCTCCGAATTTTGTGTATCTGTCAATATATACATGACCTGCAACTGACAAATTTACCTGGGTTGTACCCATTTTTGAATCACCTGCTTTATCACTGAAAAAGTTAAGACCTAAAGCAAAAAAACCTTTTGCCCTTTTTTTCTTTTGAAGACTTAAACTATAGGACGCACCAATTGTTTTATAAGGCGAACCAATGGTTCTCCATTGCTCTTTGTAATTAACGTTGGCTTCCATACCATATAATGCACCAGCAAAAGCAGGGTTCTGATTAAGGGGAGCCATATAAAACTGTGAAAAATGGATATCCTGGGCAAAAATGTTTCCATGTTCTTTTTTCAAAAAGAACGTATGAAAATAAATGATTACAAAAACAGCAATTAGCTTTCTCATTTTTGCCCTTCAAAAATTATCTGAATAAACTGATATTCCCTTTTTTAACTACCTCATCACCAGTTATTAATGTTGCTTTCATATAATATACAAATACAGCAGTATTCATCTGTCTTCCCCTGAATGTACCATCCCAGCATTGCGATATGTCATAGGTTTCGAATACTTTTTCACCCCAGCGGTCGTAGATTGCAAAATAAATATCTTTTACACATTTACCGTATACACATTCCATATCATTTTCGCCATTACCGTCAGGAGAAAAAGCTGTAGGGACAAACATTTCACCACATTCATTAATCAATTTCATCAATGCAAAGGCTGGTGAAGGGTATGTAAGAAAGTCCCAGGCAGCACGGGTGGTAGCAGTAAGCCCATAGTTAGAAGCATCGGGGTTAGATACAATATCTTCCCATTGAGGAGCATTTTGCCAATGTCCAATTCCGGTAACAGGGCCGTCTGCTGCGGCATCATAATAAATAGTGATGGAGGCAGGGCTTAATCCTGATTCGCGGGTAATCTGGTGATAATAATATTCGTTCACCCTGCTTATTGTGGCTTGTCTCTGCGTAATTGGATACCCTTCAGTAGTAGGATCTACATTAGCCATACGAACAGCATATTGATTTGGGAAATTGTCAACAGGGCCTATTTCTACCGGGCGGTACCTGAATTGTCCTACGCTGGAACCTACCGGAAACATATAACGTACAGGGGAGTTTGTATTTCTTGCAAGCCAGCCGCCATCCAAACTGCTTACATAACCACTGCCATTTACAAATTCTATTGCATTGGGGTCTGTGTTTGTAACAAATAACCTGTTTGCTCCGGTTGCTAATTCAAAAGTGCTCAAATCCAACGTATCATGTACAATAGCGTTAACAGCAACCAATTGCTTTATTCCACCAGTACCCCTTAATCTTAAATTGTGAAATTCCGTTACATCATCACCTGTAATGCTCTGGTTACCACCAATCATATAACAGGTTATAGCACTTGCTCCATCTGTGCCAACAACGTTTGTAAAGGCTGCATTACCAGCGGAGTTTGTCCAATCCTCGGTAAAATATACCTGGCCGCTGTTCCTGAAAGTACCCTGCCCCCCTAAACCATCAGCAACATTGGAAATACCACCGTTAGCAAAAATGGTATCATTGGAACTAAAAATAAGACCACCGTTGTTATAGAGAACCTGGGCGAGTATTTCCGCACCTTCTCCTTTCCAGAAAAACTGGATAAAAAGAAATATAGAAATAAGGGCTAACTTTTTCATGTTCAGCAAGTACGCTACGATAGTTTTTTCCTAAAAAAGGAAAAAATAATAACTACAAAGGTGCAAATTAAAATGCAATAATCCCATTTTATTTTATAATTCCGAGGTTGAGGCTAAGTTTCTCAAAATAAAGAAGTTATTTAAATTTTTGAAGAAGTTTTTACCCCCTCTGTTTGGCATCAAAATAAAAATAAAAAATTTATGCTTATTTAATACGAATCCTGGTTGGTAATTGTTACAAGAATGGAGGAAAAGCCCTACAGCAGCACCCCTTTTAAAAACAATATAGAGAAAGAAAAATAGATGATTAAGCCGGTAACATCTACCAGAGTAGCCACAAAGGGTGCAGAAGATACGGCAGGGTCGAGGCCTAATTTTTTTAAAGCCAAAGGGAGCAGGGAGCCCATTAAAGTACCCCACACTACCACTCCTAACAATGAAAGACCAACCACCAAAGCTATCAGGTAGGCGTTAGGGCCATAGCTATTCACAAAATAAGACCATATTACAATTCTCAGAAATCCAATGGTTCCTAAAATAAAACCAATAGCCAATCCTGTTGAGAATTCTTTTTTTACTATTTCCCACCAGTTACGTATGGATATTTCGCCCAAAGCTAAAGCTCTTATTATGAGGGTGGAAGCTTGGGAACCGCTATTGCCGCCACTTGAAATAATTAAAGGAATAAACATGGCCAGTATAACTGCTTTTTCAATCTGGCCTTCAAAAAAGCTCATCACACTGGCTGTAAGTGTTTCACCAACAAAGAGTAAAACCAGCCAACCGGCTCTTTTTTTAATCATTTGAAAAAAGGAAGTGTTCATATAGGGTTCTTCCAGAGCTTCCATAGCAGCCATTTTTTGTACATCTTCCGTTTCCTCTTCTCTTCTGAAGTTCACCACATCGTCAATGGTAATAACTCCAACCAGGCGACCTAAGGCGTTTACTACAGGGATAGCAACCAGATTATATTTATCCATCACATTAGCCACCTCTTCGGCAGGAACACTGGTTTTTACAGATATTACCTTAGGATCATAAATATCCGCAACTATGGAACGAACCGGGGAAACGATAAGTTTTTTCAGAGGCAGTATCCCAATCGGTTTTTCATCATCATCTACCACATAGATATCGTATATTTCTTCCATATCATGTGCTTGTTCACGTATTTCGCGTACACATTCCAGGGCTTTACTATTCACATGAACCCTCACAAATTCCTTACGCATCAATCCACCGGCAGTATTTTCATCGTAGTTCAACAGGTCAACAATATCGCTGGCCTGATCGCTGTCTTCCATGTGTGATAATACTTCATCCTGTCTATCGTCAGGTAATTCGGCAATAACATCTGCTGCATCATCCGAGTCCATATTATCGAACTGTTCGGCAATTTCTTTAGAGGTAAATGAAGCCAGTAATTGTTCACGAACATCATCTTCCAGTTCTACCAGAACATCAGCAGCAGTTTGTTCATTCAACTGCCGGTAAGCATACTTTGCTTCTTCAATATCCAATTTATTGAAGATGTCGGCAATATCAGGCGGATACAGTTCTTTGAGCTGTTTGGCAACAAAAGCTCCATTTTGTGCAATAATAGTGGCTTTTAGTTCGGATAAAAAGCTGTCTGTTAATTCAAATGGCATACTATAATGAATTTGCGGATACGAAGGTAATACATATAATTAAATTATTCTTATTTTTAGGCCGGTTAAAGGTATATAATGAAGCCGCTATTTCACATTGGAAGGTATTTTCTATTAATGAAACGGGTTTTCGGTAAGCCCGAAAAATCTTCTATATATATGAGCCGTATTTTCGAAGAGATAAATGTATTGGGAATAGGTTCATTAGGTATTGTAGCCATCATCTCTATATTTATGGGGGCTGTTATTACTATCCAATCTGCATTTAATCTTGAAAGCCCTTTAATACCGTTATATGCAATTGGTAATGCGGTGAGGGATTCTATGATTTTAGAGTTTTCCCCTGCTATTATCAGTTTGATTCTGGCAGGTAAGGTTGGTTCCAGCATTGCATCAGAAATTGGAACCATGAGGGTAACAGAGCAGATTGATGCTCTGGAAATTATGGGAATTAATTCAGCCGGCTATTTGATACAACCTAAAATTATAGCCTCTGTATTATTTAGTCCTGTGCTTATTGTTTTTTCTATGTTCCTTGGTATATTAGGGGGATATGTGTTTGGGGTATTGACAGGGGTAGTAAGTGATTATAAGTTTGTCTATGGCATTACGTATGGTTTCAGGCCCTACAATGTATTTTATTCCTTAGTCAAAGCAGCGGTATTTGCATTTATAATTGCTTCGGTACCTGCTTATCATGGTTATTTTACTCATGGGGGTTCATTTGAAGTAGGCCGTTCCAGTACAAAAGGCGTAGTATATAGCAGCATACTTATATTAGCATTTGATTTAATACTAACCCAGCTATTATTGGCTTGATACAGATAAATAACATATCCAAATCATTTTCAGGACATAAAGTGCTGAACGATATTTCTTTCACTTTTGAAAAAGGTAAAACCAATATTATTATCGGGCAAAGCGGTTCAGGAAAAACTGCATTGATACGATGTATGGTAGGTTTAAATGAAATTGATTCAGGGGAAGTTTTGTATGATGAGCGGAGCTTTCACCAATTAGATTTTGAAGGTAAAAAAGGGGTACGTAAAGAGATAGGAATGCTTTTCCAGGGAGGGGCTTTGTTTGATTCAAAAACAGTTGAAGAAAATGTTATATTTCCTTTATCGATGTTTACTGATTTAAGTGAATCGGAGAAACGGGAGCGTGCTAATTTTTGTTTACAACGTGTAAACATAGTTAATGCGAATAAATTATACCCTTCGGAGTTAAGCGGAGGCATGAAAAAAAGAGTGGCCATTGCACGCGCCATTGCAGTTCAACCCAAATACTTATTTTGTGATGAACCTAATTCAGGGTTAGACCCAAGAACCTCTATTGTGATAGATAATCTGATTCAGGAAATTACGGAAGAATACAATATTACTACTATTGTAATCACCCATGATATGAATTCTGTTATTGAAATGGGGGATAATATTCTTTTTATATACAACGGTACAAAATGGTGGGAGGGAAACAAGCAGGAGATATTAAAAACTACAAATCAGGAAGTACAGGAATTTGTATATGCTACAACGTTTATGAAAGAGCTAAAAACAAGATTTTAATCTTTAAGTTCCCCGGCCAGTAATGTTACAATGCCTTTGTAACGGTGTTTTTGTTTTTTAAAGTCTGTAATGATTATTGAATAAATATAGGTATCCTGTTGTGCTAATTCACTGCCATAATTGGCTTTTCCATCCCAGGGTTTATCAAGCTCATCCGTTCTGTAAATAAGATTCCCCCAACGATCAAAAACAGACATGGTATATTCTTTAATAAAATCGCCTTTACCGGAAAAAGAATCGTTTATACCATCTCCATTGGGTGAAAAAGCACTTGGAATATAGAATATAAAGTTCGGTTCAACAATAACATTTTGATAGGCGGTATCCATACACCCATATTGATTAGTTATAGTTAAGGTAATTGCATAAGAACCTGTATCTGTATAAGTATGTACCAAAGGATTAGGATTGAATGATGTATCTGTACCTGTGGTGAGCGGAGCCGAATTATCCCCAAAATTCCAGCTATAAATGCTGCCTCCTGTTGACTGGTTTACAATTGTGGTATTAGGATTTGTAATATCTGTTACTGAAGGGTCAACAGAAAAAAGTGCCTGTGGATTGGGGTAAACTGTAATATAGTTGTTTTTGGTTTGTGTTGTGACACATCCGCTATCAGAGGTAACGGTGAGGGTAACAGAAAAATAGACTGATGTTATATTAGAAATGTTTGTGTAAGTATGATCAAAACTTTGTGAAGAATATATACCACTACTGTCCCCCATATCCCATGTCCATTGCACATTTCCTGCAGGAGCTGGAATATATGACATGTCCTGAAAGGAAAGAAACAGGGGTGAACAGCCAACCGTATCAGTCGCAATAAAATCTACTATTGGATTTGGATTAATGATAATTGTTTTTGTAAGAGAGTCGGCACAACCAAAATCGGATAGCATTGTTAACTTAACGGTATAGTAGCCTGCTGTTGGATATGAATGTAAAATAGTTGGATTATTATACACAGGACTGCCATCAGCAAAATCCCACACCCAGGACTGTATTGAATCAGGGGCAGGAATAATAGATTGATTGGTAAAAGACACTATACTGCCCGCACAACTATTGTTTGCACTAAACAGGGAAACAGGCAGTGGATGAATGGTTATGCTTTTTACAACCGTGTCTTTACATCCCTGGTTAGTAGTTGTTATCAATGAAACAGGGTATGAACCGGAAGTTGTATATGTATGTGATGGATTTTGAGAAGTTCCCAATATACTATTGTCGGCAAAGTTCCATGACCAGGTTGTTATTGTTTCGCCTGAAACGGTTGAAACATCTGTAAAATTAGCGACCTGATTCATACATTCATCATTAACGTTATAATCAGCAACAGGTAAACAGTATACTACAGCAGTATTAATAGCCGAATCTATACATCCATCAAAAGTTGTAACATTTAATTTAACATCAAACGAGTCGCAAGTGGCATAGGTATGTATTGAGTTTGGTAATACAGAGGTGGCACCATCTCCATAATCCCAAGTCCAGGTAGAAATATTACCTGTACTTAAATCGTTGAAAGCTGTAGGTTCATTTTTGCAAACGGGTAACAAATTAAACTGAGCCTGTGGCAAAGGATTTACAATAATGTTAACATTTGTGGAATCTTCACAGCCTGCGGTATTTGTTGCAACAACTGTATATGTAACCGTGTTTAAAGGGTTTAGTGTTACAATAGAGTCGGTAAGATTCAGAGGTTTCCACAAATAGGATGTACCACCAGATACCGTTAATGAGGTGCTATCGCCTGAACACAACACGGTATCACCAGATACGGATACAACAGGCATAGAATTTATCACTATAGTAATGCTATCTGTATCGGAACAATTGTTTGCATCATATCCGGTAACATAATAAGTGGTGGTAACGGTTGGGGTTGCCACAACAACAGCTCCGGAAGTAGTATCAAGGCCTGCAGCAGGTGACCATGAATAGGTAAGAGCTCCACTGGCAGTGAGTGTATCTGAGCCGCCAGCACATTTTGGCGGAGGTGCCAATGCCTGACAGTTGGTATCGAGTGAACCAAAGGCCAGGTTACAATAGGTTTCGCTTTGGAGATAGTCAAATGAGATACAGGTATGTATTCCCGGAAACTGAATAATTGTGTATCCTTCGGTGCCAACAAATGTAGTATCGTTAGGATAGCTCATCCCCTGTCCCAGCCAGATAACCGCGTAAGGTACGGAAGTGTTAATTTGAACACTATTACCCCCGTTCCCAATGCTTGACAATGCTATTTGAGGATTCACTACGGGTTGGTTATAACAGAATGTAAATAAGCCGGCCAAATCATTACGAATGGCGGTATTATTAACAGGTACATTATATTGAGGCGGGAAAACACCGCCATTAAACATTCCTCCTGTAGTTGATAAGCCACCTGTAGGTTTAGTAACTGTAACATTTAAATCAGAAGATATTATTCCTGTTCCGGTGGTACTGTTTACAGAAGACCAGGAAGCCCAGTTCAGTTTTGTTGAATCACAAAGCGGATTGGCAGCAGCTCTGACATTTACCAGGGGTGCAGAATTCATTGCAAGAGTAGTTGTATCCGAACTTGCACAACCATTAGAATCTGAAACAGTAACGGTATAGCTTCCGGCACCAAGGCCTGTAGCTGTTTGTGTTGTTTGAACAGGGTTTGTACTCCATAAATAAGAGTAGGGAGGAGTTCCACCGGAAGCTGTTACAGTGGCTGTTCCATTTGCAATGCCACAACTGGCGTTTGTGATGGTTGTTGTCAGATTCGGGGATGGAAGATTAACAGAAATTGCATCCAGGAAATTACCAACCGCAGGGTTACCGCCCGCAGCGGAAACAGAATTAAACCGTAGGGAATAAGTGCTTCCCAAGCCTGTTGGAACTGTATAATTTACAGTATAATACCCCCAGGATGTATTATCATCAGAATAGGTTCCTAAAGTAGTATATGAACCACCTACGGGGCCTATATCCACACTCAGCACATCTATGCCGGCTCGGCCTCTGTGGGCAAAGGAAACAGTTAAAGATGTTCCCGGAGCAACTGTAAAATTTTGGAACAGCGTAGAAACCATATAGGCATTTAGCTCTATAAACTGGTTTCCGGAATACGAGGGAACTCCAATAAACCCACTACCCCATACTTCAATATTGTTATCACTTGCTGTGGTTCCCCAACAAGGCACCTGGCTTGCGTCAACAATTGTATAATTTCCGGGAGTAGTAACCTGGTTGTTTTCAAAATCGGTATTACAAAGCAAGTTGCACTGTGCGTTTATTAAACGGCCGTTTAATAATATAACAGAACAAATTATAAGTTTTAAAAAAATATTTTTACTACAAATCATCAAAAAAAATCAGTGCATTTGTGCATATTCCGGCTTTCATTTTTAAAGATAAACAAATCTCTCAAAAGGTTGCAATATCAGCAAAAGTACTTATTTTTCGGAGCTTAGAAAAGCGATTTTATACCGCAGGTACTCAGGTTTTGAAAAATTATTTTTTTTAAAACCTCACCCCTCCTTCGACTTCGCTCAGGACAGGCTCCCTCTCCAAAGGCGAGGGAGCTATTTGAACTTTGCCAAAACCTGAACCCGTCCTGGCGACAGGTCAGGATTGTTTTAGTATATTTCAATTTTTGACAACCGGTTTTATATCGTAAAAACAAAACAGTATATTTGTTTAACAAGTTATTTTGAATTGTGAATTATGGGCATTAACTGTTAAATACTTTAACTATGAAAAAAAATATACTTTTATTTCTTATTCTAACTACGCTATTTCCTGCAGCTATGTCGGCTCAAAACTGGGATTGGGCAAAGAGTGCCGGTGGCGCACAAAAAGTAGAATCCTATGCTATTGCCATTGATAGTGCCGGCAATAATTATATTACAGGCTGGTTTGAAGATTCCCTGAAATTTGGTACAACAACTATAGTAACGAGCACCAGTGGGAATGCTTTTGCAAGTGATATTTTTATTGCGAAATATGATGCTGATGGTGATTTTGTATGGGCCAAAAGAGCTGGTGGCACTAATTATGACTATGGTAACGGGATTGCCACAGATGCAGCGGGAAATGCATATATTACAGGGTTATTTACAGGGACAGCTACTTTTGGTACGCTCAGCATTACAAGTACAACAGTTGATTATGATGTATTTATAGCAAAATATGATGCGAACGGGAATGCTTTATGGGTAAAAAAAGGTGGAGGAAATGTGTGGGATGTTGGCAATGGTATTACGGTTGACAAATTTAACAACTGCTATATTACAGGAGCTTATAGAAACACAGCTACCTTTGGTACAAGTTCATTTACAAGTGCAGGGAATTACGATATCTATATTGCCAAATACGATAGTGATGGTAATTTTATATGGGCTCAGAGTGCCGGTGGGACTGATGATGACAGAGGGATGAGTGTGAGTACAGATGCTTCAGGGAATTGCTATATTACCGGATTTTTTAAGGGTACCGTTACTATTGCTACCAACACTTTAGTAAGTGCCGGAGACAGTGATATTTTGCTGGCAAAATACAATACAGTGGGAATTGCCCAATGGGCCAAAAGAGCAGGAGGTATTGCAGCAGATGAAGGGAGCTCCATCAAAACAGGTACATCGGGAAATATTTATGTAACCGGCTATTTCACGGATATGGCCGATTTTGACACATCCTCTTTAACAGCCTATGGCAATGCAGATATTTTTGTAGCAAAATACGATTATAAAGGAGATATTATCTGGGTGAAAAAATATGGCGGAACACAAAACGACAAAGGATATGGAATTAGTGCTGATACGTTTAATAACATTTATGTTACGGGGTCTTTCTGGGGCACAGGTCAATTTGATACAATAAATGCAGTGAGCTATAACCAGGATGATGCTTTTGTAGCTGGTATTGATAACCAGGATAAAACAAAGTGGGTACTGCATGGCGGAGGTGTTAATATTGATGTAGGTAGAGGTATTGCCGCCAGTGATTATGGCAGGTGTTATATAACAGGATATTTCAGCGGTTCAGCTGCATTTGGCGCAAATAACATAACCGGTTTTGCAGATAATGACTTGTTTGTAGCCAAAGTGGACAGCACTTTTATTTACGATTCTGTTCCTATAAATGCAGGCATAAAGAATACTGTTTCTAAATATTCCCGTATAGCAGTTTATCCTAATCCATTTACAACTACTGTTACTGTTAACATAGAAACTACTGCATCTATTACGCAAGTCGAATTATTTGATATTGTGGGGAAAACTGCAGAGTTTACTATTACGGAAATGCCAGGTTCCTCAATACAAAAACAGTTAGTGATACATAGCGAGGAACTTGCAAATGGTGTTTATTTTTTAAAAGTTATGGCAGGAAATCAAGTTTATGCTGCACGTTTGATGTTGGTTAAATAAAATAACTTCGACTGAATGAGGCTTCGGTGAGATTAGCCGAACCGTTTGCAAAACCAGCAAACTCATTCGTTCAGTATATATCGCGTGTTGTATACTCAATAATTTTTATTCTTTTATCTGTTCTTTTTCAGGGGGGCTTTCAGAATTTTTGTCTTCGTTATCATTTACTTCAATAAGGAGAAACATCACTAATAGTATTAAAAGAATGATTATAAGTACTCTTTTATATCTGAATTTCTGTAAAGCTGTTTTATACAAAGGCTTTGTAGCTAATTGATAATTGTATAGCAGCTTTTTAAAGTCTTTGTGTTTGTTAATTCGCTCTTCAGGCAAATCAGGAGGGTCAATATTAAATTTTGTATCTGTCATTATTTAATGCTTTCTTCTAAACATTATGTATAAAATTAGTTTATACTTTTTTATACAACATTTTTTTTAGTTTATCCAATATGCGATAAACCTTTACTTTTGCATTGTTCTCTGTAATGCCAACAATAGCAGCCACCTCCGCAAAGGCGCGTTTTTCAAAAAAACGTAACTCTATCAATTGCATATCCTCTGTATTCAGTTGCTTCAATGCAAGTAGCATTTGCTGCAGTGTTTGTGTATTGTCTTCTTCCTGTATCTCCTGCATTATTTGACCAATACTATTTTGTTCAAGGCTTACAACTCTGTTAGTATTGTTCTTTCTAAAGTACATATTTAATTCATTTAAAGCAATCCGAAATAACCAGGCAGAAAAAGGCACACCTTTATATTCATATTTTTTAATATTAAGCAGGGCTTTTAAAAACACCTGTGAAGTGATATCGGCTGTTAATTCTTCGTCTTCTGTTCTGCGGTGGATGAAAATGAAAATAGATTTGTAATGATTTTCATACAATACATTGAAGCGTGCAGGGTTCGCTTTTGCAGCTTCTACCTGTTGCATTTCCAATTTCAGATCAATTTCGTTTTTATGGTATGCGTTCAAGGTATTCGATTGTTTTTTGTATGATAATGCGGTAAAGTTAAAAAAGATACATTGTCTCAGGTACTATTTTATTTTAATGGTTAAAGGACTAAGGTTCATGGGTTGCCCTGCCGGATCTACTGATTTAATATTTTCAAAACGAATTTTATCATTCTTTTTTAATTTTTTAAAAACGGCCTGCATTTCTTCTGTTATTCTGTTTCCTTCACCTTTCAATGACAATTGTAAACCTTGTGAAGGATAAACTATTTCGAAGGATGTTACTTTGCAAACTACATTAAAGTCGAAATCTTCATAATAAGTAAAAACACCCTTTTCTTTCAGAAGCTCTTCTCTTGTCAAACTGCCTTCTGCCATGATATTGCCAACTTTAGCAAGAGGTTTGGGTATACGCTTTACCCTGAATGACATTGTTCCCATGTTTCTTTTTTCTCCGTTTTGCATTGTTGCAACAACATTAATATCTACTTTTGGCCCACTTCTTACATTTAATATATATTTTCCATCTCCATTATTTTTGAGGGTAGCATTTGTAGCCGACACCGTCAAACGTTCATTAGGTACTCCAGGAACAGCAATAGAAATAGGGTTTTCCATTCCTAAGTATACCACATTCATTTTTTCAGCAGCCACAGTTAATGCCGGACGGGCAACAATGTATTCTGATTTAAAAGGGAAGATAACATCTTTACCTTTAGGTGATTTTATTTTAATGGTTCCGGAATAACTTACCATTCCTTCTCTAGTAGTTTTTATCTCATATTTTCCAAGCCCATTTTCTACTTCTATCGGAGCAGGTGTTTCAACAAATAATTGATTTGCTTCATTATAATTACCGATTAATACCTCAGGTTTTTTTGTTTTACTGAAGGCAGCCAGAAATATATGGGCTTTATATTCTTCACCCAATAATACATAATTGCTTTGTGGTATTACTTTGGCAGCAATGGTATCAAATTTCATCACTTCTGTATCATTTTGCTTCAAAAGGTAATCTACAACTATTGATTCTGCATTTTTTACATCATTTTTCAATTTTGATAAAATAGTAATACTTGCTACAAGAGGGCGATGGTAAAAGTTATATAACTCCCAGTTTTCATTCGTTTCAGTATATTGAGGGTCATCCGTATCAATATCCAGCTTAATGTTTTTTCTATCCTGGGGCAGAATGCAGTCAGTAAGCTGCTTTCGGTAATCTATCAATTTATTCTTTAAGATGCGTGAAACACCGGCTGAACCATCTTCAGATTCGCCAATTAAAATATTGGTAGGAATATCATAGTTGTCTTTGCTGTTTATGTCTGCCATTCTTACGGTATCTGCCACCTCCTGTTCGATTTTATCTGTCTTTGCAACAAGCTGTTTTTGCAGTTTGTCAATATAATCAGTTAATTCAGATGAGTTCTTTTTGATTAACTGTGCAAGTTTCCAATTTGGTGTTACACGAATAGGATCTACACTTTTTGCAAGATCAAATTCGGCATACAGATTATCATTACGTACAGTAAAATTATTATTTGTGTTTTCTAAACCTTTGTTCACTACAATAAAGGCCTCCAATATATCTTTGGAAACATTTAATGCTAATAATGCGGTGAGTACTAAGTACATCATACCGATCATTTTCTGACGGGGGCTTTCTTTTCCTGAAGACATTGCAGTATGAATTTAAGGGTGAATACTAATTTTTTATTTTCCCTCATAATGCAACAAAAGAAAAAAAGATACAGGGTAGTAAAAAATAAGGCTGTTTCTTTTACACAGAGTTCGCAGAGAATTCACAGAGATACACAGAAGTGTTACCGGTTGCAGATTCCTTTAAAGGAACAGTATTCGCAATTTTCAATACGGTTAGTTTGTTTAAACTCTATTTCTGCGCTATAAAGTTCGGAAAGCAGATATAATAATTGATCTTCAAAAGTGTTTAAAACATTGATATCAAGAATATCTTCATTATTAATTTTTACTGTTTTCAACCCTGCACTCAACTGACGGAAAGAAACAATCCCTGAAAGTATGTTTTCATTGATATGCGGGTTCATTTTTTGATATAAGAAAGCATACATTAACAACTGGAAACTTTTTGCAAGGGAGCTTTCTGTTCGTATAGTGTTCCAGTCTTCCAATTTAAGTTCTGCATTATCTACAAATCCCGTTTTATAATCGATTATACGAGTCCGGCTACCAACACTATCGATACGATCGACTTTACCATACAATTTAATTGCTTGTCCATTTATCACAACCTGTGTTTCAAGCGGATGTTCCAGGGCTTTTATAATAAGAGGTGTGCCAAGTGCTTCATGCTCACTAACAGACTTTACTTCAGCATCTAAAAAATTGGAAATGAATTTTATTGCTATTCTAACTGTTAGTAAATTTTTGCCATAGCTTATTTCTTCTTTGCTATACTCTTTCCCGAAAGCCGCGATTGTAAGTTCTTCTACCAGCTTTTTAAATTCCTTAATATCAGAAGGATTTATTTTTTTTTCGACAAAAGGTCGGTAAAGAGTTTCCAAAACCTCATGGATGGTGTTACCCAGAACATCAGCACCAATGGTTTCCTCAACTTCCTCCGTTTCTTTAAGGCCTGCTATTGCATGAAAATAAAATTGAAGAGAACAATTACGGTATTTGTTCAGTAATGATGGCGATATGCCGTAAGCTGCAATATTTTCCAGCTTTTTCATTACTGCTTCTGTTTTTTTAATTGTTATTATGTTACCGGCATTATTCACCTCAGCAGGAATATTTACAAGTCGTTCTTCAATTATTGTACACGGATTAATTTTTGGCAGTTCGTATGCCAGCTGTGTGAGAAAGCGGCTTCTTTCCCCGCTACCTAAAGCATCGCTCTCCGTATTGTATAGCAGGTAACTATTTTTTGCCCGTTGTAACAACCGATAGAAATGATATGCAAAAATGGCATCTTTATCAGCATAAGTGGGTAAGCCAAAATACTTTTTTAATTCGTGCGGGATAAAAGAATTAACGGTTTTACCGGAAGGAAGTATATCTTCATTACAGGAAAGAAGAATAACATTTTCAAAATCAAGTGTGCGTGTCTCCAACATTCCCATAATCTGCAATCCCATTAATGGCTCACCATAAAAAGGCAGGGTGGTGCTTTTTACAATCTGGTTAAATATTGATTGTAGTGTTTTTACCTCGGTAATGCTATCTGGATAATCGAGCATTAATGCCTGAATGCGCTTAATAATCTTGGTAAAAGCAAATAAGTATTCCAGTTCCAGGTTCGTATTGTTTTTTGTTTCGCCTTTCTGCTGTGCTATAATAGAATTTTTTAATGTGTCTATGAGGTAACAGATACAACTAATACCGTCTGCCGGTGTTTTCCAATGCCTGAACAAAGGCATGAGAACTTCCAATATATCCGGCTGTTGTTCTTCAATTATTTTTTCAAGGGTAGAAAATGCCGCAAATACAATATTTTTATCCTGTAGGGTTTTTATAATTGGTTTAACAGCGTCCTGGTGATTTGTATTGAATAATAATACAGAAGAATAGGGGTGACTTAATAATTTTAGTAAGTCCTTATGATAAAAACTATATTTTTTCCTTCCCTGATTTAGCTTAATTGCATTAAGGTGAAGATTAAAGATTATCTCAAAATATCCTGCAACGGTGGTGTTTTTAAGGGGATATCCCATTGTAACATTAATATCTTCGAGTTGTTCCGGCAAAGAATGTAAAACAGGGAATAATAAATTTTCATCAGCGAGCACAAGAGCGGTATTCTGCATGTTCGTGTGTTCTTTATGAAGTGAGGAAATAAGATTTCCGGCCACCTTTGCCTGTGCTATATTTTTAGCGGCACCGATAATTGTGATGTGCTTATTTTGTGAAGCAAATAAATTCTCATCGATTACTGTATTTACCCCAGGTATTCTTTTAAAACCGGTATGATGCAAATATTTGCGAATAAATTTGCCTGCTTCCTGCCTGGAATCATTTACATAATAACTGTCGGTATCCCATATTATTTCTGCTGTGCCATTATTTAATAGTTTTTCAATGAGTTGTTCTTCTGCTTTATTGAGTGCATTAAAACCGGCAAAAATTACTTTTTTCCAGTTATATTTATTCACTCTTTCCACCACGTTTGCAGCAACCAGCTTATACGCCAATCCTTGGTATGTAAGGTGTTTGCCAAGTAAACGATTTGTGAAATCAAAATAATAATTACCAAGCGATTGCCAGAAACTAAGATATTGTTTTTGAAAATCGGTAAGTGTTTCCTCCTTATTCAGGCTCCAGGTTTCCAGTTCCTTTATATCACTCAGGTTACCGAACAATTGTGAAGCATCTACCAAATAACGATCAATTTCATTTATGTCATTCAACAGTATTTGTCCCCATTTGCTGAAATCATCAAAATTTTCTGTTTTAATTTTATTTACCTGTTTTACTGTTTCATACAGTTCAAACATTAATGTGGTAGTATCAACAATCTCCAAACCGGAAAGCAAAGCAACAAAATCCTCGGTGGCATATATTTCGGGACTCCAGAATGTTTTCTTGAGATGGTTGGAAAAATGTGTTTTTAAAAATAAACCAGCCCTCCGGTTAGGCAATACAATGCATAACTCGCTGATTCCGTTTCCATACTTTTGATATAGGTATTTTACCGTTTTTTCCAGGAAAGATTCCATTGAGCTAAATTAAGGATAATACGAGATTAAAAACTAAAATCGTTATATTAACAATAAATAAAAGCTTGAGGGTAGCAATCTATCGAGTCTATTTTTAATTGGCTAATTGAAAAAACCGGAATACAAAATGCAAATAAGGTTAGAAGTAAAAATGGATTAATGGCACACGGATGGGGAAGACTTGCAACTGCATGTTGTTTAATTTGCTTGTTTTAACGCTTGATTCGCATTATTAGTTATAATTTAAGACAAATAACCGATAACTGATAACAGGGCTATGTATAAACAATATTTTTTTCTTCAATTAATGGTTCTCCCTTGAAGCGCAATAATAGCTGTGCAACAGTTATTACATCTTTCTGGCAATAGGTGGTGATTCGCAGAATATCATTTTCTTCCCAATATACACGTGCTACATCACTGCCATCAATATCGTCTTTGGGTGTTGGGATATTAAAAATAGTAGCAAGCAGGTTTAGTGAAGTATAATTTTTATAATCCCCGAATTTCCATAAGTCCATAGTATCCAAATGATTTACTTCCCAGGGTTTTTTGCCTGTGATATTAAGTGCTTTAGGCAGTTTGAGCCCATTGATAAGCATACGTCTGCACAGAAACGGAAAATCAAATTCTTTACCGTTATGAGCACATAGCAAGTGTTTTTTGCTATAGTAATGCTCATTCAGCAGAGCAGAAAAGTCGTACAGCAGTTGTTTTTCATCCTTTCCGGTGAAGGATTTTACACGAAAGGTTTCGGAATGGAAGAAGCCAACAGAAATACAAACTACTTTTGCAAACTCAGCATAGATTCCGGCCTTTTTATAGAGTGTTTCCGGGCTTTCAGCCTGTTGGTAACGGAATTTAACATCCCATAATTTTTTTTTGTTATCATCCAAATCGGCATATTTATACACTAATGGAGCAGTTTCTATATCAAGAAATAAAACATTTGAAATTTTTAATTCTTCAAGCATAATTTTTATTTGCATTTAATCAGAACGTGAGCATTTATAGCGTTTACATGAATACTGTCATTGTCGTCTATAGTTCCTGATATATTGGTAAAATTCAATTGTATTGATAAAGAGTCTGTTTCTACAGGTAATAAAAGCTGCTGTGAAGTCATGCCAAATTCTCCGTGGTTATTCTTATTATTTTGCTTCAGTGTTTTAATATATCCATTAAAATCAATACTTTTCAGGGGTATTTTATTTTCATAAAAAAGTAATTTGCCATTTTTATATTTTATGAATAATGTATCTGTTTCAAAAACTATGGAAGGATAGTAATCTGCAATGGAATCGTTATCAGAGGAATATTCATTAATAGTGGTATAATAATCGAATCCTTTTACATTTATTACAGTATTGCTACTATTCTCTGAGTATATATAAAAATTTGCCTGGCCTTCTGAGGAATGATAATAATAATAATAATTATCAACCCCCATTAAATCCATTACTATTTGTCTTTTATCGACATATTTGTTCGAGTCCGTTGGAGTAAAAAGTGAGTCAAGGTTTTGTGTGAACCAGGGTTGAATGGCTTTAAAGCCGTGCATTTTCTCTAAATAATCAATGATAGAAGTTATTGTTGCTGCATTATTTCCCTGAAACATGGGAGCAGATTTTTTAATTTTTCCACTTACCAGTATATTTTCCTTTGTCAATATTTTTTCCAAACGTTTTATCTGGCTGCGCTCCGATATACTAAATGCGCTCCAGGGGCCAAAAGAACTTAAGAAAGCGATGATGCAAAGTGATACAGGAATCACCTTGATATTTTTTGTTTTATTGGTTAAGAAATATATTGCCATTGCGGTTAACCAAAGAGCAATTAAAAGAATAAAGTAGCGGTTTTCTGTTATTCCATATTGTGAAAGACGTTTAAAAATGGCCAGAGCAAGAAGGCCAATCAATGGAAACAATGTTATGTAAAACCATCGGTTGACTATTTTAATCCAACGGTTTCCTTCGTTTTCACGTACAGGCCAGATGAGCAATAAAGAGAGTATACCAACAACTGAAAAACCTATAACCAGGTAAGATACCCAGCCTTTGGGTAATTCCATTGCAATTGCTATTTTAGTTCCATAAGCGTATAGAATAAGAAGGTAAACAGCAACCAAAGGCAATAAAACAAATTGTGTAAATATTTTTAATCCTATTGGATAACTGGTAATTGTATCGAGTGTTTGAATTTGCCTGGGAATTCCGGCAAGAAAGAACCATGTATTAAAAATACCAACTAAAAACCACCACAAATAAAGATAATAGGTATCTCTGACATGTACTTTAAAAAGTTCATCAATAGCCAGTAGGGCTAATGCTAATCCGATATATAGCACTCCTGTGTATAAGCAGGCTGTGAGGAATCGCAGAAATAATGATTTATTGAATTGCCAAAAGCCATTTGTATGGCCTTTGCTGATAAATGGAGCAAAGGAAACTAACAGATGAAGCCCGATAGAAAACAAGGCATAGCGAATAATATCCTGAGTTGTAAAGTCTTTGAAAACAGGTAATGTAAAATAGTAACCAATCAGCAGTAATAGTGCAACTGATTGTAGCAGGTTATATTTTAGTGAACTGAAACCTTTACTTTCAGAAAAAAGCCTGGTGGCAATAAATAAATTTAGGCCTAATGAGCAGCATATCACTATTTTCCAAAGGTTTTCAGTGCTTTCGCGATCTTCATACCGAACGTGAGTAAGGTAAACAGCAATAAATGTTGCTGCTATGCTAACCAGCAATGGTAATGGAAACCGTTTAAAAGTATTGCCTGCTTCTTTAAAAACATGTTGAACAGATGGAAGTTTAAACATCAGAATAATATTTAGCTGTGATGAAAATTATTTAATCATAACTCCTCTTTTATTAATAAAAGGGATAGGGGTGAAATTTTCTTCTTTAATTGTTTCCGGTAAGAAGATGTATTTTTTATCGTACATAATGTTATTGAGGAAAAAACTCACCCAAAATTCATTGTTTAAGCCAAAAACATTCTCCACGATAGGTTCAATCTTTTTGTAATCATTTGCATTTACTACATCCAGAAAATGGCGTAAGGTGGAGGTTTTAACCTCTTCATCATTGTATATACCATAACCTTTAGATGTTACAAGAACACCTTCAATATTTGCTTTTTTTAAATTCAACAGATAAACATTCCACTCTGTTTGATTAAGTTCATTGGATTCTTTAATCACTGCAACAGCAACATCTTCAACAACTGGCGGAATAATGTCTTTCTTCATATACTACGAATTACAAATTTGAGGGAATTACGCCCTTCGACTGCGCTCAGGGCGACAATAAATTTAATTGTTTAATTTAGAATTTCTAACTTCCAACCGCGAACTCCCAACTATCCCCCATACATTTCAAGAGCAGCATCAATATAATAGAATACATCTCTTGGATGATCTTCACCGGGTACTTTAGGTTCTTTTTTATTCCCCAGTCGTACTATTACCATGTCCTGATCAGGGATACATAGAACATATTGTCCTAAAATGCCCCGTGCATAAAAGATGTAGTGACCTCTGTAATCGGGAATAATCCACCAGGAGAAACCATACTTTTGGTTTTTCTTTCCTGATTCATCCAACAGTTCGGCAGGTTTAACAGAGTTAGATACATAATCTACAGATATAACAGGTACACCATTCCATTTTCCGCTATCTAAGTATAGCTCACCAATACGCGCAAAATCAAGGGCATTAGAGTTAAAACAACAATACGCTTTTTCTATTCCATCTTTATGATCAAGACTCCAGAATGCGGTGTTTTTAGCACCAATAGGTTTCCATAACTTTTCAGAAGCAAAATCACTAACTGTTTTTCCGATAACTTTTTCAAGAATAAAACCAAGCAATTGGGTATTCCCACTCAGGTATTCAAAGGTTTTTCCGGGTGCAACTACAACCTTATATTTGTATGTCAGCTTTTTCAGGTCAGTGCCATAATAAGCAGCAGCAGGATATGCGAGCGGGTTTACATAATCTTCATCAAAGTCAATACCTGAAGACATGGTAAGCAGGTGTCTGATAGTAAGTTTGGCACCATCTCCTTCTTTAAATTCAGGAAGAAAATCACATACCGGCTGATCTACACTTTTAATTTTTCCTTCGTCAATAGCTATTCCGATTAAAATGCCAGTAATAGTTTTTGCCATAGAAAATGAGTTAGTGTGTGAGTCGGGCCCACATCCATCCCAATATTGTTCATGAGTCAAAGAATCCTTTTTAATTACAACAAATGCTGCAGTTTCTAACCGGGTGAAATCTTTCAGATGCTGCTCTGAAATAGTTTTTTTGTTGTAGTTGGTGGCTAAATTCCATTTTTGAAAGGTTCCGGCTTTTACTTCACGATTATCAAATATTTCATATTCAAATGCACTGGGACCTGAACGGCCTGCCAGGTAAGTATTTGCAATTCCTTTATATAAATATGTTTTACCTGAGATAATAATAATGAGATTTAGAATTACCACTATTACTAAAAGCCATTTACCGAATTGTTTTAAAAATTTCATGATGCCGGATGATATATTTTTTTATACAAAATTAAACCAATTAGCTTTACAGGTGAACTATATGAGAGGAAAAATACAAAAAATAAGGAGATAGAACGGTTGAAAAAAAAATACTTCCTGAATTTTTAACCATTCCAATTAAAATTTGTAATTTGATACCAGAAATTTCATTTCATCACATGAACTATCCCAATCTGATTAGCAGTAAGCTTCCTAATGTTGGCACCACCATATTTACGGTAATGAGTAAACTGGCTGCCGACCATAATGCTATTAATCTGTCTCAGGGTTTTCCTGATTTTAACTGTGATAAAGACTTAATAGGCCTTGTAAATAAATACATGCTTGCAGGAAATAATCAATATGCTCCAATGGCAGGATTGATGAGTCTTCGCGAAACTATTGCAGCCAAAACGGAAGAAATATATTCGGCAAAGTATGATCCTGAAACAGAGATCACTGTTACAGCAGGTGCTACACAAGCCATATTTACTGCTATTTCTGCCATTATACGCGAAGGGGATGAAGTGATTATTTTTGAACCCGCCTATGATTGTTACCAGCCGGCTATAGAGTTAAACGGAGGAAAAACAATCTATTTACAGCTAAAAGCTCCTAACTATTCAATTGATTGGGAAGAGCTGAAAAAGGTGGTGAATCACCATACCAAAATGATTATTATTAATACTCCACATAATCCTACGGGTAGTATTATGACGGCCGGGGATATGGCAAGATTGGAAAAGCTTACCAAAGGTACTGATATTGTTATAATAAGTGATGAGGTGTATGAGCATATTATTTTTGATGGTTATGAACACCAAAGTGTAGCAAGGTATCCAAGACTTGCGGAGCGAAGCTTTATTATTTCTTCATTTGGTAAAACATTTCATACTACAGGTTGGAAAATAGGGTATTGTGTTGCTCCTAAAAATCTGATGGCTGAATTCAGAAAGGTTCACCAGTTTATGGTGTTTTGTTGCAATACTCCTATACAGCATGCGTTGGCAGAGTACCTGAAGAATAAAAGTAATTATAAGAATCTGGGTACCTTTTATCAGAAAAAGCGCGATTATTTTATCAACCTGATTAAAAATTCCAAATTCAACTTTGAACCTGCTTCCGGAACGTATTTTCAGTTGTTGCGATACAATGCTATCAGTAAAGAAAAAGACACCAATTTTTCAATACGTTTAACCAAAGAATTTGGTGTTGCATCTATTCCTATTTCAGTATTTTATCACAATGCTGTTGACAACAGAGTATTACGTTTCTGTTTTGCTAAAAAGGAAGAAACTCTGGAAAAAGCAGCAGAAATATTGAATAAAATATAGATACGTAAATTTCACCCCGGCTTATAATGGATGATTTAAAGATAACCATCATACAATCTAACCTGCATTGGGAAAACAAAGAAGAGAACAAAATAATGTTTTCTCAAAAGATAGATTCCATCACTGATAAAACCGATTTAATTGTACTTCCTGAAATGTTTACTACCGGGTTTAGTATGAAACCCAAGCAGTTTGCCGAGTCCATGGATGGGTATACAGTAGAGTGGATGAAAGAACAGGCTAAGAAAAAGAACTGTATTATTACCCTGGTTAAGCGGAGTGTCCCCGACTCCGCTTTTTTTAGCCGGCTTCCAGCCGTAGTTACTGCTTCACAAATTTTTTACTAAAAACACTACCAACACTTTGCACCTGCAAAAAATATACACCAGTAGCAAACATAGAAACATCAATACTTTTAGCCTTAGTAGTCTGTTGCCTTAGTTGCTCCGAATACACTGTTTCACCCAATGTGTTTTTTATTTCTATTACAGCATATTTTGTTGTGGTTGGAAACTCAATTGTAATGCTATTTATAGCGGGGTTAGGGTAAATGGTTAGTTCATTTGTATTTTTTGCTACTTCTTTTATTCCTGTTGTATTACCACAAGTATCTATGTAATCACCCCCTGTCCATTTAGCAATATAGTTTACACTATCTCCGTCTACTGTCCAGAAGCCACCACCTACATATAGTGTATCTTTATAAAAGCAACCCGCCCCAACGGTATTATCAAAATTTCCTCCCAATGCACACCAACTAGTTCCATCCCACGATGCTATGTGTTCAGCCCAAATTCCTCCAGCATAAGAAAACACACCTACCGCATAAATTTTATTATCATAAATAAAAAGTTTTGTGATTTGGCCATTGTTACCGTTTAATCCCATAACTCCACCTCCAACATCGCTCCATTCTGTTCCATTCCATTTTTGTATATAATTTCCTACGTTTCCTTCTGACAAAGAAAAACTTCCCGCAATATACAGTTCCCCATTGTACACAACCATTGATGCAATTTCAGATAGTGAACCTTTCAGTCCCCCGGCAACACTCTTCCACTGTCCATTACTATACCTTATAATATCTTGTATTGTATCATTAGGATATAGTGGACTTGAAAAGTTTCCACCAACATATATTTCTCCGTTGTATTTACATATTGCATTTACGTAGGCAGCTCCATCCAAAATGGATGGTAACCCCATCGGTGTAATTGTAGTACCATCCCATTTAAAAAGGCTTTTAGAAGGCAGACCTACTACAGTTTCAAATACTCCGCCAACGTATAATTCACTATCTATTACAGCGAACGCACCAACAGCATTTGAAATATTGGTTACAAAAGGTTGAATTGAAAGCGAATCCCAACTGCTCCCATCCCATGTTCCTATTGATTTTGCAGGTTTATCACCCAGTGAAACAAAGGTACCCCCTACATATAGTTTATTTTGAAATCTTGTCATTGCAAGAGTGTTTTGAGGCCATTCATTAAGTGAATCTAATCCATCAATCCCTGCTCCCAATGAATCCCATTGAACCCCATTCCAACGGGCTATACCTTTTATTGATTTATTGTCGACCATGTAAAACATACCGGCTACATATAAATAATCATTAAGGGTATCTGCATACATTACTCTTGTTTGAAAATTGAATCCTGCACCTAAAGGTTGCCAATGCTGTGCTTTTGCATCTTTAAGGGATACAAAAGCACAGCTAAGCATGAACATAGAAAAAATAAAATTTCTTTTTATATATGTCATTTACATTATTGTTTAACAATTTTTTTTGAGCTCAGTTTACCATCAATGTTCAGGTTTACAATGTACATACCCGTTGATAAATTGGTTACAGGCAATTGTTTTGTAAAATAGCCAAACGCATTTTTGATGCTTTCCGACATTACCTGTTGACCTAATATATTAACTACGCTAATAGTTACGGCAGATTGTTTTTGTAAATTTACGGAAACATTAATATAATCTCCTGACGGATTAGGGTACACTAAAAAATCATCGGCAATAATATTGAACTTGTCGGCTACTGAAGTCATAGTAACCGGAGTTAAATCAAAACCGGCAATAAAACCATTTGAAGCACTTACAATATTCGGTTGATTATAAGCACCGGTTAAATACACAACAGGGAAAGTGGTATTATCACTTGATGTACCTCCAACCATAAACAGGTTGCTTTTTTTATACGCAGTAATACTCAAAGGCTGGTCGGCCTGATTACCTCCGTAGTACGTACTCCATATATTTTGACGTGAAGTGTTGAATGTTAACAGGAAACCATCATTTAAAGCCCTGTACGTATGCGCATAAGCATTACTTAAATTGGGCGAAGGAAAATGAATGTTACTATTTTCTGTTATTCCGCATAAGTAAATATTACCATCTTCATCGGTAGTAAGGCCGGAACCTCTATCTTCAGAAGGTGTTCCAATGTAGCTGCTCCAAAGCATGGTTCCGCCACTTGAAAAACCACCAATATAAGCATCATAACTACCGTGTTGAGTACCCTCATAATAACTGCCGCCTCCGCTATTTAACGGAAAACTTAAACTATCGCTTAGTGTCCATCCGGTTGCATAAACATTGCCTGTGGGGTCACATATAATGGTATTCACCTGCTCTGCATCGCTGCCACCATAATATGTTGACCATTGAAGGTTATTACCCTGGTAATGGTATCCAAATTTGGTTAAAAAACCATCATAGGCTCCTCCACCATAAGTTCCGTTAGCGCCATTGTTATATATCGGAAAACCTGAACCCGAACTGATTGTGCCGCCAATAAAGAGATTTTGTTCCTGGTCTATACAAATGGCAGTAATGGATGTATAAGAAGCTGTACCTCCGTATTGGGTTATCCAAAGCGGTGTACCATCGGTTTGAAATTTTAGAATTAATCCATGCCCAACGGTATCGTTTGCACCTGCCCCTGTTTGAACATAGTGGTCTAAAGAAGATGCTGAACTATAAGTAACCCCCACTATATACAAATTGTTGTATTTATCCAATACCAAATCGTACCCTCCGTCAAAACTGTTACCACCATAATAGGTTACCCATTGTTTGGTGCCTAATGAGTCTAACTTGACAATAGCCATATCGGTATTCCCGTTATACGTATGGAAATATGAACTGCCACCAGGGTTTTGTGGAGGCAAATTTGCTCCTGCTGTACCAACAACGTACACATTACCATCATCATCTATACCTATTCCGTAACCTACATCACTTTCTGTACCACCGTAAAAGGTTGCCCAAGCACGGTCTTTATTTTCTTTAAATTTTATAATAACCATATCGCTGGAGCCTCCACCAAAATTGGTCTGCACCGCAAAATTTGTAAAAGGAAAGTTCTGCCCGGTAGTATTCCCTGTAACATAAGCCCTGCCATGCAGGTCGGTTTTTACCCTGTTAAAAGTTTCACCATTTCCGCCATAATAAGTACTCCAATACAAATTATCTACTGAAGAAGGGCCGCTTGTCCCATTACCTTGCTCCGCCACAATCACCAACGGCAAATGCCCATTAAACCCGCCCGGCAATGAAAATCTCACTTCATTGCTATCCACATCCCAGCCGCAGGTTACAGAAATAATATTTTGGCTGCTATCCACCTGAAAAGCATGTGGTGCTTCAAAAGTTAAATTGCCTAAAGCAGTATAAATGCGCAACTGGCCGCTTCCGGTAATTCCAATAGAATCAGCTCCTGTATATCTTGCTATGATTGCGTCCGGCTTTCCGCCTGCATGTATGTTAAAAGCAAATTTCAGCCCTGCTGCATTTTGTGCATACACCAAATCTATATCATTATAAATCTTAGCGTAATTCAGGCGTTGGTATTGCGGTACATTTACTACTC